>JBCBOC010000248.1:0-6008 GCA_039821475.1 Cyanobacteria bacterium J06632_22
AACAACTACCCTCCAAACAACCGAAATGACTACCCCCGCGACTACAGAGACCCTCCACGCCGCCCCCGCTAAACTCATCTGTAAGCAGCAACCCCAACCCACCTCGCTGAGCGTCGCGCGCGACGGTCCCACTCACCGTCCACCCAAAGCAAAAAACTTTTCACCCAGCCCAAAATCCCCTTTCGAGGGGTCTGGGGAAGCTTGGGTCCCCAGTCAGCCCACCAAGCCACTTAGCAAAGGAGGGGGTTGGGGAGGAAATCCCCTAATCTTGTGGCCTTGCCTCTTGCCTCTTAACCCAAAAAGAAAACCTAAGGCACCGGACTAAACGAAAGCTGATACCGATACAACGCCACCGGCCTCCCCTTCGCCTTAAAAAAATCCGGATCCTGCGGTGACAAATAAATCGCCGTAATCTGATCCCCCATAATCGGAAAATTCGCATCCGCCCGCTTCCGATAAACCGTCGTATTCTCCACCTCATTCAAGTAAACCATCGGCACCCGATCCGGGCTAAACGGCGACGCCCCCGGCG
Organism: Cyanobacteria bacterium J06632_22; assembly: GCA_039821475.1. Classification (GTDB taxonomy): domain Bacteria; phylum Cyanobacteriota; class Cyanobacteriia; order Phormidesmidales; family Phormidesmidaceae; genus CAWUKV01. The sequence goes on from JBCBOC010000248.1 coordinate 533, forward strand.
ACCGAAAAAACTGCTGAAAAATCTCCGTCGTCGCAAACGTCCCTGCATTCGGCGTCTCCACCCTACGACCCGTCACCGTAGACACCAGCTGCTGCTCATCTTTCAGAAACGTCACCTGCCGATTCGGATCCTCCGGGTCCACCTTCACCGCCTTCACCCACTCATCCCCCAGGTAAGCCCGCGCCAAACTCAACCCATTAAACGCGCGATCCGAAACAATCTCCACCTCATCATCCCGGTCCAAAAAACGCTGCCAAAACCCCTCATCGCGATCATCTTGCGGCACAAACCGAATCATCGCCGGAATCGCCTTATGCAAAAACTGCCGATTCCCCTCAAATCCTGGTGTCACAATCTCTGGTGCCAGTGGCGCCACCATATCCACCAGCGTAGAACTCATCCGCCACTGCCCCGCCATCCACTGTGGATAGATTAAGTCTCCCTCAGAAATACTCACCGCAGGTTTCCCCTGCCAATCAGGAAACGCCTGCTGCCGCTCAGTCAGCGTGTCTGCGATCGCCCCACCACTGCACATCAGCCACACAAAGACCAACAAAGTCAGCCACACCAAATTACGCTGAACCCGTCTCCACAAGAGAGACTCACTTCTTTTCTTCCTCAGAGACTTCATAGGGCTCACAGTGATTTTTATAGCTTGATATATCTCACCAAACACCCAATCAGTGTATCGAAATACCGCATAGGCTAGAGCATCCATCACAATCGTCCCATGCAAAAAGTCTCCCCGACGAACCGTCAGAGAGACAAAGAGAGAACAGCAAGCTAGAAAGATAATCTCAAAACGCAGAAAACTTCCACGCCCTAGGCAGGACTCACTACACAGCAGCTACCCCAGAAACCTCCCACCACTTCGACGCTGGCTGATAAACCTCCTCAACAGGCGCAAACGCCACTACATCAGCTTGAGTAGGCAAAACAGCTCGGCGTACCCCATTGCGTCGGATTCGATAAGCCGCCGTTCTAGCGGCACTAGCAAAAGATCGACAGGCTCGCTGCCTCAACCCAAACGTAGCCGTATCACAAAAAGAAGACGCCGCTGCCCCAGCAACATTGGCAAACGTTTGATGACGAGGGAACGAACGTGCAAGCGCGGTACGGAACCTTGGCATATCTCCAGCCATCAGTGCCGAGAACATGCTGGATAAATTTGGCCATGACATCCGAATAATTTCACGAAGAACCCCTTCAGCTGCTGAGTTAATGAGCCTCGCACCAGCCCAAGCAGCCGTCCGCACTAACCAAGCAGCCTTAAGTGCTTTTACGCCAGCACTGTCTGCCAACGCCAGTCCCTTGAGCCCACTTAGCTTTTCATTGCTTTTAATCTCTTCCATCAGCTCAGCCTCAGACATATCCGCCACCTTCATCAGATAAGTCTCATCTACATCTACAGCCATCACAGCTTTCATCGCTGCCTTTTCTGCTGTTCCCCAGTCTTTTGTCTCTTGTGCAACGACCTCATCTACAATTTGTTGTATCTCAGCTTCAGACAAATTCTCAGCAACAGCAACAGGTTTGAAATCGGTAACAGTTGGCGATGCAGACTGCTTTGCCTTCACCTGAGCGGCAGCGGGCAGTGCAGTCCCTACAAGCAGAAGAGATGCAGCACTCAAAGCACCCAGTCGCTTGGTAATCAATCGCTTACGCTCTTGTTGCTGAGTGGACTGGGAAGGAGTGAAGTAAGTCATCGGAAAGCTCCATTACGGAAAAATTGGGCTATTGGCATGACCGATCTGATGGGTCATTTGTCGGTAGAAAGAGAACCTTTATCAAAACACTGGTCGAAATGAAAACAGAAGGCGATAAAGGCAATATCTATCCGTTTTGCTTGTTGTGTTCTCCAAATCAAGCAAACTTCATTTCGGAAACTGTCCGGACGGAAATTGGATTTCCGTAAAATCACGGAGCAATCTTGGACGCTTTCTTTGACTATCAGTACGTAGGTAGCGCAGTTCGAAACGTAGGTAGAGAAGCACGAAAATAGAGAAGTCACCCACGGTATTTTTCCATTTAAGTGGCGAATCGTATGCTTTTGGGGTGACCAGTGTACGCAGATGCTTTTGGTACACTAGCGGCGTATTCGATAGTTAGATCCACGCTTCATATCCACGCTTAAACACGAAGCACTTACGGCAAAAGAGGACGCAATACTATGGGTCAGTTTAAAACAGTTGCACTGCTAGGCTTGCTTACCGGCCTGCTCGTTATCATTGGCTACTCGCTCTACGGACCTCAAGGTGCCATCATTGGCCTTGTAATGGCCGCCGTTACTAACTTTGGCTCTTGGTTCTACTCAGACAAAATTGCCCTACAGGCATACCGCGCCCAGCCGGTCACCCGCCAGCAGGCTCCTGGCCTCTACAGCATGGTCGAGCGGCTGGCCCAAAAAGCTGAGATCCCCATGCCCGGCGTTTACATCGTCCCTGGTGCTGCAGCCAACGCCTTTGCCACAGGCCGTGACCCCGAACATGCCGCCGTTGCCGTCACTGAAGGCATCGTCAAAGCCCTCAGCCCAGAAGAACTAGAAGGCGTCCTCGCTCACGAACTCACCCATATTATCAACCGCGATACCTTAACTCAGGCCGTTGCTGCGACGATTGGTGGTGCGATCGCATTCCTCGCCCAAATGCTCCAGTACAGCATGCTCTTTGGCGGTAGCCGCGATCGCAACGGCGGGGGTGCCAATCCCATCGCCCTCATGGCAACCATCTTCCTTGCTCCCATGGCTGCCACCATTATCCAAATGGGCATCTCCCGCACCCGCGAATTTGCTGCCGATGCAGGTGCCGCTAAACTTACCGGCAATCCTAGAGCCCTGGCGCAAGCTCTGCAACGGCTAGAAGCCAGTGCCCAACGCATGCCCATGCAGGCTAACCCTGCCTTCGAACCGTTGCTCATTGTCAACGCCCTGCCCCAGCAAATGTTTAGAAGCCTATTTTCTACCCACCCCTCCACTGCTGACCGTGTTGCTCGGTTGTTAGAGATAGAGCAAAGTCAGGCGGCGAGTAAGGCTGTTTCCTTTAGTTAGGAAGCGATTGGGGAGTAGGGAGTGCAAGCGCTGTGAAGTGTAAGTGTTGTGACGGGCTGGGTTCAAACCATAAGCCTCTCTAGAGAAACTGAAAAGTCAACGTGATAAAGCATCGAGCAGGAGACAGATAGCCTTCGTTCGATGCTTTTCTCTTATTAACAGATCCAGAAACTATCTATAAAATCCAAAAATCCAGCCTAAAATTTCCATACTCTCCGACTCATCCCTCATTCACCCCAATCCCTACCCCCCACTCCCCACTCCCCCAAATGGCCCAAGTCCTCGGTGCCCTCCTCGTCTTCACACTCATCCCAGCCCTTGGCGCACTTCCCCTCACTGGCTGGATTGTCCGGCTACTGACTGGCAAACAGCTCAAAAAATTAGGCACTGGTAACGTCAGCGTTTCTGCCGCGTTCTATCACGGCGGCACCGTCCCAGGAATCTTTGCGGTTGCGATGGAGGCCTTTAAGGGCATTTTTGCCGTTCTGCTGGCTCGATACTTTTTCGGTGACGATGGCGTTTGGCCCATTTTGTCACTGATGTTTTTGGTGATGGCGCTACTGGGGAAGTCAGGGGGCAGGCACGACCAATATTGCCTGGGGCTTTTTTGCCTACGATCCGATTGTGGCTGGGCTTACCTTTCTCATTAGCTTTATTGGCTTCACGATTTTGCGGATGCGTCAGCAGGGCAAGCTGTTTGTCCTTGTGCTCATGCCTGTGCTGACGGCCCTTCGCTATCCATCCGATGGAATGCGTGTGCTGGCGGTTGCCTGCCTCTCTGGGCTGGTGGCCTGGATATACCAAAAAATTCCAGATGACCTAGAGCTTTCTGGCTCCGATAGTAATCAACAATCTCGGCGTATGTTTCGATTCTTTCAAGGCGATCGCGCCCTAGCCAGCCTCACAACGCTTCTTTCTGCTAACAAAGTCGGTCCCAAAGCCGCCACCCTTTCACAGCTTTACGCCTGGGGCTACCCTGTCCCGCCTGGCTACGTTCTTCCTGCTGGCGATGATCCGACAGCGCTTATCTCCACCGTCTTTCCCCACGCAGACTTAAGACCCAATGCTGATACTGGTAAATCTCTGACCGTCGTTGCCCGCTCTTCTGCGGCTGGGGAAGACACGCTCAACGCATCTGCTGCCGGACAATACGTGTCCATTACCGAAATCAAGAGTCCAGAGGCACTAGAGCGAGCCATCACCGCGTGCCTAAACGCATATAACGCACCCTCTGCCGTGCGCTATCGCCAAGATAAGGGCATCCCTGAGGGGAAAATGAACGTTTTAGTTCAGCCCCATATCTTTGGCGTTTTTTCGGGGGTTGCCTTTAGTCGAGACCCGATTGCCCATGCCGGTGATGCGGTTGTGGTAGAAGCGCTGCCGGGTGATGCGAGTCGGGTGGTTTCAGGTCAAATTACGCCTGAGCGTTATCAAGTCACGGTGGGGGATATTCCTGACACGCCATGGTTTGAACAGACCTACGACATATCAGCACTGTCTGTCCAGGGCGTGGGCCAAACGCCGAAAAATCTGATTCAGCAGGTCGCTTATCTCGCGCGTCACATCGAGAATAACTTTCACGGCGTTCCTCAAGATATCGAATGGACGTTTGATGGTGAGCAGCTTTGGGTGTTGCAAAGCCGACCAATTACAACGCTGATGCCGATATGGACGCGTAAGATTGCGGCTGAAGTGATTCCTGGCGTTATTCGTCCGCTGACATGGTCAATCAACCGACCGTTGACCTGCGGTGTGTGGGGCGATTTGTTTACGACGGTGCTGCGATCGCGTGCCACTAACTTAGATTTTTCTCAAACTGCAACGCTGCACTATGCCCGCGCCTACTTCAACGCCACCTTGCTAGGAGACATCTTTACCCGCATGGGCCTCCCAGCTGAGAGTCTAGAATTTTTGACGCGCGGCGCTAAGTTCGAGCGTCCACCCTTACTCACGACGCTGCGTAATTTACCCGGTCTGCTCAGACTGCTCAAACAAGAAAATAGCCTACCGCGCACGTTTGCGAAGGCAAATGCATCTCAGTTTTCTCCTGCCCTAGCCGCATGGAAGGAACAGCCGCTGCGCAACTTGTCGGATAGGCAGATTGCCCAGCGTATTCAAGATATTTTGGACTTGCTGAAACAGGCCACCTACTTCAATATTTTGGCTCCCTTGAGTTTGGCCCTGCGTCAGGCCATCTTCAAAGTTGATTTGGCCAGTTTAGACAGTCGTCAAAATCCTGAGGTTCGGGCATTAGAAGATTTGAAGGAAATGGCAGTTCAGCTGCGATCGCACCTACCTGAACTGGGGCTAAAATCGCCCCTGCGCCCCGACCACCTGCAGCCGCCCAACAATAGCGCCTCCCTCTTCTCTGCCCTGGCCGAACATCCCGAAGGGCATCTCGTTTTTGATCAGCTCGACAGCTTTCTCGAT
>JBCBOC010000731.1:0-2472 GCA_039821475.1 Cyanobacteria bacterium J06632_22
CTTAGCCTCTTGCTCGATCTGGTGCAGCAGCTCGTCAACCTGCGACTTGGAGCGCGGCACATAGCCGTCTCCCTTCTGCTTGAAATAGATTTTGTCTTCGCTGAGCAGCCGGTGGGCCGCGTAACATAGCGTCGGCGTTTGCTCATCAAACAGCAATGCCGATAGCCCGGCTGGGTCCGTTGCCTCTCCCTCTTCCGACAGCAGCTCCCAGGCTACCTCTAGGCTTTCCGGATCCACATTTTCGGCTGCCTCAGACTCAAAGGCTGGCACATCCGCAGCAGAAAAACTCCCGCCCGTTACTTCGTAAGTAACCTGGCGGGGATGAATGGTATGGGACTGGCCATTGCCATCGACCACCACCCAATTCTTTTTGCCTTCGGGACGCTCGGCCACCCCTAACCGGGGCTGACCCTGAACCTTAAATTCGACAAGCGTCCCTTTCTCCACGGACTATTCGAGTGAGGTAGTGAAATAGCGAAATAGCGAAGTAGTGATATAGCGTAAAGAGAAACAGGCGTTAGCCCTACTCACGACTCGCTATTTCACCACTCACTTCTCTAGCCTTCGCGGTTGATGTAAGGCAGTAGGGCTACGATCCGAGCTCGCTTAATAGCAGTGGTGAGGTCGCGCTGCTGCTTGGCGGTCAGACCCGTAATGCGGCGGGGCAGGATCTTGCCACGCTCAGTCACGAATTTGCGCAGCAGGTCAACGTCTTTGTAGTAGATCTTATCGCCAGGCTTGATGGGCGATAGGCGACGGCGAAAGTAAGAAGGCATGGTCTGCGGATTCCTTATTTGATCTCTTTGTGGACGGTATGCTTATTGCAATGGGTACAGAACTTTTTCAGTTCGATGCGGCCCGTAGTATTGCGACGGTTCTTCTGCGTGGTGTAGCGAGAAACGCCGTTCGAGCGCTTGTCAGTGTTGGTGCGGCACTCAGTGCACTCCAACGTGATAATGATGCGGACGCCTTTTGCCATGATCTTTGAGCAGGTTTAGCCAGCCGGGTTGAGTTCGACACGGTCATTTCGACACAGTCTTCTATTCTTCCACAGGTAGGTTAGGATCCGCAAGAGGTGAAGTGAGGTCCTAGGTTGCTCTAGGGCTGACAGAGGGCAGCCGTTCCGCCGCTATGCGTTATGAGCACAGATTTGATTGCGATTCAGGACCTTGATGGGCTGCTGACCCACATGCAGCAGGCAACCTTATGGGTGGAGTGGCAGGTCCGTTGTGCGGTCGGTCCCGATTGGTTGGGCGGGGAGCGGACCCTACAGTTTTACTTGGACCAACGGCCCTTAACCGACAGCCCTTTGCACCGCGCCCTGCAGCGGGCGTTGATCGAGGTTGTCCACATTCCAGCCCATCGGTCACGTACGGTGATAACCGGCGAAGCCGAAGTGCGGTCGGAACTGGGGCGGCTGCTCGTGGATTGGGAATGGTCCGAAGCCGCACCCTACGAGTATCCCAGGGGGAGTGGGTCCGGCACTGCGACTTTGGTGGAGATTCCAACATTAAGGTCAGAACTCTCCACAGGGTGTTCCGATGCTGAACCTGATCCTGCATCGACTAACCACGCTGAGGGCGAGGCGGCTCGCTTCAGTTTGGTCATGACTAACCCGTCATCGCTAACGGCACAGCTAACCCAGAATGGCATGGCCTACGATATCCAACTGGCCGGGGAGTTTTGGACGGCGAATGACTATTTGGCCCACTGGGGCATGACCAGTTACGACCTGCTGGATGACTATCGCACCAAGTTTCTGATTTTAGAGGCCAGACCCACTCGGTCTCCGAAACCCATAAGGGCCTTTCGCGTCTCACGCATTGCGGATCGATTCCACTTTCACGATGTGTTGATTCAGGCGCCTAGCGAGGTGGGGGACTATAAGGGGGAGTCCTTTATTGAGTGGCTTAACCGACCCAAAACGCCGACGCTAGTAACTGAGCGTCAGGTGCGGTGCGATCGCATTCCTGAATTTATTGTCGACCGTGCTGATTTTGAGCGATGGCAGGTCCAGTACTTAGATGCGTCCGCTCATGACGTGCACCGCCGGTTTTATTAACTGGTGACCTTTAGTGTTTGGGCCTGTTTCTGTTGTATAGCAACCGCCACAAACGTTTGGGCGCGGTTGCGCGCCACTTGGCGACCATACCCAGGGTTTCACAGTCAGAACTGTCCTAAGCTGGACTTTATCCAACAAAGTGGTGAGAGCTATAGTACGCAGCCTGCGGTTGTCTCCCTAGGCCCACAACGAAAGGGTCCCTAAAAAGACTGGATAGCTTGGCGCTAATGGAACCGACTGCTGTCGTAGGCGATGACTGGGTTACTGATGCTCGACCACAACAGTTTTGGACCATTTATCATGCCAGCCTTCCCCAAATAGAAAGGAAAACGGCTCAAACGGGACCAGTCGAATAAGGGTGCGCAAGGCAATGCGAGAAGTATCTAGCTCGACACCTGGGCGTGCCTTGA
>JBCBOC010000662.1:0-2856 GCA_039821475.1 Cyanobacteria bacterium J06632_22
CAGGATCCAGCCAGTTGACGCCCTGAAAGCGCATGCCGTTGGGGGTTAACGATACGGTGGCGGCAAGGCCTTGGGCATCTTGAATCGGTGTATCACTGCCGACGGCCTGGGTGGCGACAGGCAGATTGACATACAGCCGCGCAAAATTTTGGGCGGCGGGTAACGACTTCATGGCTTGGCGATAACCGGAGACTTCTAGCAGCGAGACTTCTCCTTTGTGGACATCAATCACCCGCTCAATACCTGTCGGGTCGTTGGAGACCACCAGCCAATCTGTCCCTAATACGGCCGTTTCGAGGGACTCCCCGGTGGCCGTTTTGACGGACTGAACGGTAATGCCCTTGTAGTCACGGCCTACCCAGCTGACGGAGGCATCCTTAGGTTCACTGACCAGTGATTGGGCCTTGATGGGGTCGGCAATGGGGACAATCATGACAGCCTGGGTCTCGCTGGCGGCACCGGCCTGGGGCAGAAAAACTAGGGTGGCTTCGTTGCCAACCCAAGGGGTGATATCACGCTTGAAGCGGTAGCCGTTAGCGGTGAGTAGGCGATCTTGCCACTGGAGCAGGAGCTGATCAAATTCAAGTTGGGTTTTTGGCGTGCCAAACTGGCGGATCCGATTCCACTGGCTTTCTTGGGTGGTGACGCTGAGGGTCATCAACGCCTCTTGGGGGACCAGCTTGGCCGCCGCGGGGACGTCTCCGCCCAGTTGATTGTGTTGGGCCAGGTTTAGGTATGCGATCGCACCGCCCCCGACCAGCAGTAGTGCTGTTCCCAGCGTGAACAGCAGCGGCGGTTTCTTTCCCAGGAGCTTTTTGGTCAGCGTGGTGGCAAATATCATGGGGTCAATGGAGCACTGGTCACTTGGGTACCCAAAACGGTGGGCCTGAATGTCTGATTCCTGGGATTTCCTGAGGCTTGCTGGGGTCAGCATGCTCTGCTCGGAGCCCGCAGCTTGACTGAAGGAGAATGATGCCACTGGGCGAGACTAAGGTCACATCTCTGACATCAGGTCTTCGAAGACCTGATTTCTTCGAAACTTTAGCAGGAAATTATTCAGGTCCAGTGTGTTTTATGGCAGATGTTGTTTATGGTAGATGTTGCTTTGGCCTCGCAACGCCCCTCGCCATCGGCGTTGAGGCACAGTAACTTTAGATTTTGTAACAGGGCTTTCCTTGGGTTTCATTTCTCGAAAAGATATGCTGACCTTTGAATAGTAGTTTCGACATAATGACACCCCATACCGTCCCTGCTTCTTCAACGCGAACCAAGCTCTGGATGGCGGCCATTAAGCCTCCGATGTATAGCGTTGCTGTCATGCCTATTTGGGTTGGCAGCCTGATGGCCTATGCCGATACCGGACAATTCCACGGCGAGGTCTTTGGAACTTTTGTCCTGTCCGCGATCCTGCTGCTCATTTGGGAAAATTTGGCCAATGACGTTTTTGATGCAGCAACAGGGATTGACGAGAACAAGGCCCATTCTGTTGTCAATCTTACCCAGCGACCTGGGTTAATTTTTTGGTTGGGTAACTTGGCGCTGACCCTCGGTATCCTTGGCATTGTGGCGATTGCCTACGGGCAGTCTGACCCGACGGTTCTGGCTTTAATTGTGCTGTGTTGTTTAATCGGCTATTTGTACCAGGGGCCGCCTTTTCGGTTGGGCTATCAGGGGTTGGGAGAACCCCTTTGTCTGGTGGCCTTTAGCTTGGGCGTGGCGGCGGCGTATTACAGCCAGGCCCAAGCCCTCCCGGTGACTGTTTGGTTGGCGGCGCCACTGGTGGGTTTGCCGGTGACGCTGGTGCTGTTTTGCTCTCACTTTCATCAGGTCACCGATGATGTGGCGGCGGGTAAGCGCTCTCCCATTGTGCGGCTGGGGACGGCCCGCGGGGCGCAGCTGCTGCAGTGGCTCTGCGGGAGTGTATTTGCGATCGCAATCGCGGGGGTGTTTTGGGGTGGGCTCCCGCTGACGGTGCTGAGCCTGCTGCTAGCGTTACCCTTGGCCTGGCAACTGTGTCGTCATGTGGCCGAAACCCACCATCAGCCCGACCGGGTTAAGAACGCTAAGTTTGTGGCCATTCGCTTTCAGTTTGTCAGTGGTTTACTCCTGGGCCTCAGTTTCTGGGCGACCCGACTGGGATAACACCATGGCCTATCAATTTGATTATCGGGTGTATCGTCGCCCTTTTCGTAAGCCCCTGCTTACGCATCACGGCCTGTGGGAAGTGCGTGAAGGGATTGTGGTTAGGCTCACCAGTGAGCAGGGCAAAGTGGCCTACGGGGAAATTGCGCCCCTGCCGTGGTTTGGGTCAGAAACGCTGGAGCAGGCGATCCATTTTTGTCGTCAGCTGCCCTCGTTGCTATCAGAATCGGCGATTTTTTCGATCATGCCGACGCTGCCAGCCTGCCAGTTTGGGTTTGAGACGGTTTTCAAGAACTTGTATCAGGACATTCATTACACGGAGCTGCCGGCGTTGCGCTGCGCGGCGTTGTTGCCCACGGGGGAGGCGGCCCTGTCAAGTTGGCGGCCGCTATGGGATTCGGGACACCGCACCTTTAAGTGGAAAATTGGCGTAGCGCCGTTGGCCAATGAGCTCCGCTGGTTGGAGTCGCTGCTGGGGCAGGTGCCGCTGGGGGCCAAAATCCGTTTGGATGCCAACGGCGGTTTAGATGAATTAACAGCTCGACACTGGCTAGACTGGTGCGATCGCACCAACCATCGCATTGAGTACATCGAACAGCCCCTCCCCCCAGATCAGTTCACCGATTTGCTTAAGCTGAGCCGCCGCTACCAAACCCCCATTGCCCTAGACGAATCTGTCACGACTCTCGAACAGCTAAAGGCCCACTACTACAG
>JBCBOC010000807.1:0-1870 GCA_039821475.1 Cyanobacteria bacterium J06632_22
GCGACCTGGTAGGCATGGCGCAACAGATCGATGCCCGCACTGAAAGGGTTTCGCCAGGGCAGGACTAACCCCACATAGGCATTAATGACTTTGGCTTCGTTGTAGTTGTTGTAACGTTCCTTCAGCTGCAGGGCGACTTGGCCAAAACTATCGGCGGTTTCATACTCTTGAAATGCCCCGGTCATCACAGAGCCCCACATGGCGTAGGCCTGAGAGGCCCACTGTGAGCTGCCCTGCTGCATCGATAGATTGGCCATCTTGAGGGCTACTAGGGTCGCCAGTTTGGGGTCGGTAAAGTAAGCTGGCCCGCACATATTAATCAGTAACTGAACACAGGCACGAGTGGCTGGGTTCTCTAGCTCTGGCTGATGAATCAGGTCGGGAATGGGATGGGTTTGTAGATAGTCACGGTAGTCTGCCAGTTCTGCCTGTAAGATGTCGTCAACGGCATCGGCTGAGTCGGGCCAGTCTAGCCCCAATCGGCGTAGGGTGTCGCCCCCAACCGCAAGATTTTCAACAAACTTGCCCTGGTTGTCGTACAGCACAACCCGAATAATATTGACCGCAGCCTGATCGATGACCGACTGCGCCTGCGCTAGGGTCTCGGAAAAGCGCAGTTCAGCGGTTTCAAAGTTTCCACAGAGATATTCGCACTCTGAAACATCTCGATAGAGGGCAAAGGTCAGGTCATATTCTTCGGCCCAGGCGTCGGCCGGCAACACATCGATACCCGTAGAGAAGTAGGTGCGCGCTGCGGCATAGGCGGTTGCAGTTTTAGCTTTGTCGCCCGCTTGCCAGTTGAGTCGAGCCAGTTGGTATTGCTCCGCTGCCGGGCGTGCGGGCACTTGTCCCCGATTAAGATGATTAACAATTTCAAAAATGTTGTCGTCGGTAGCGGCGGCTGTGCTGTCTTGCAGCATCATTTGCCCAATTTGCCAGTGGGTAGTCTGTCGTTCTTCCAGGGACAGTAAGCCATAGGCGGCTTCCTGGACGCGGTCATGGACAAAGCGATAGCGAATCTGATCGATCTGATCGGCTGTGAGGGTGCCCTCATCTAACAGCATCGGAATGCGGTAATTGCCGCCCAACGGTAGGATTAGACCAGCCTTAAGGGCATCCCAGAGCTGTTTGGCCACGGTCGAATACGAGGACGCTGATACGAGCGAGAGCACCGATAGGGAGAACTGATCGCCGATACAGGCCCCGAGGGTGAGGAGTCGTTGGGTTGTGGGGGCGAGATCATCAAGCCGAGAGGTCATCAGCTCTACCACATTGTCCGTCAGACTAATGGTCTGTAACTGTTGGATATCCCATTGCCACCTGTTTTCTTGAAAATCAAACAGCAGCTGACCGTTGCTGTACAGCGACTTGAAGAGCATCCGCGTAAAAAATGCGTTGCCGAGTGTCTTTTCAAATAGCAGCGTCCCGAGTGCTTGGATGACGGGGATCTCGACTTTGAGTGTATCGGCGACCAGCTGCTGCACATGGTTGTGCCGCAGGGGCTGTAGTGAAATCTCGCTAATGGTGACGTGGGCTTGGCGTAGCTGATCTAGGCTGAGCAATAGGGGATGCCCAGGGTCCACTTCGTTGTCGCGATAGGCCCCAATCAGGAGCATATGGCGACGGTCTGTCTCCGTTAATAATTGCTTGATCAGGTCGAGGGAGGCTCGGTCAACCCATTGCAAGTCGTCTAAAAAGATGACCAAAGGATGTTGGACCTGGGCAAAGATGTTAACCAGTTTCTGGAAGTTTTGTATGAACCGTAACTGAGATTATGCGGGAGTCACGTCCGGAACGGGCGGGTGGGGGCCTATTATATGCTCTAGCTCGGGGATGACTTCGACTAAGACCTGGCCATTGCTTCCTAAAC
>JBCBOC010000395.1:0-4625 GCA_039821475.1 Cyanobacteria bacterium J06632_22
CCCGGCGATCGCAGACGATAGCGCTCAGCTAACGCCACGGAAAGATTAGACAGCTAGACGCGCACGGCCCCGGCTACGACGGGCCTTAATGGTGCAGCGGCCATTCTTAGTACGCAAGCGCGTTTCTGGTTTTCGTACACGCATGCGTACTAAGAATGGCCGCTGCACCATTAAGGCCCGTCGTAGCCGGGGCCGTGCGCGTCTAGCTGTCTAATCTTTCCGTGGCGTTAGCTGAGCGCTATCGTCTGCGATCGCCGGGATCATTTTCCCAGGTTTATCGCCGGGGGCGTAAAGCCTATGGCCGCTGTTTGGTTGCCAGAGCCATGCTGCCAAATGTTATGTCAGCTGATAAGGGCGCGATGCCACTTGCCGGTGCATCGGCAAACGCCTCTGACTCAGCCCGAGCTCAGGCTGAAATTATGCCTACTGTGCCAAAGCGTGTGCCCGAACGGGGGGATTTTGCCCTGTCGAGCACGCGCTTTGGTATTTCTATTAGTCGCAAAGTTAGCAAAAAGGCCGTTGTGCGGAACCGCATTAAACGGCAGATTCGGGCGGCGCTGATCGCGCTGATGCCTCAGGTGCGTAGCGGTTACTGGGTCGTTATTACGGTCCGCTCGGTGGCAATCTCATGCGAATATGACGATTTTTTGCGAGAATTAAAAAAGGTATTGACCACCCTGGAGGTGCTGCATGGCGATTGAGGAGAAGGTGTACTACGAAGGCGGTCCCCACATTGGTGACCTCATCATCAACGTCGCGCTGGCCTTTACCCTGGTGTGTATTCCGCTCACCATCGGCTCGATTGTAAGAGCCATCTGGCTGCGCTACCGCATCACCAGCCGTCGGGTTTCCGTGGTGGGGGGCTGGATGGGCCGCAGCCGCACCGATGTGATCTACTCTGAAGTGTCCAATGTAGTCACCGTTCCCCGTGGTTTAGGGCTTTGGGGCGACATGGTGTTGACCCTGAAAGATGGCAGCCGCTTAGAAATGAGATCGCTGCCCAATTTCCGTGAACTCGCCGAAAAAATCGAGTCGCGGATGACGAGCGGCGCAAAGCGCGAAGCGCAGGCTAAGAAGGCGCCCAAGAAAAAGGCGAAGGCATAGGGACGCAAGATAGCGAAAGCGAGACGCCCAATGGTGGCTGGCCTTCAACTGCAGAAGGCCAAGGGGCTGGGGGCTGATGAGTCGCTGCTTTACGGGCGTGGGCCATTCGGATAACCGATCCGTTTTTTGTGTATCTCCGAAAAAACTCTGCCCAGAGATATTGAATCACTGCTTTTTTCTGCTGGGGTTATCCCTAACCTCAGCAATATTCAGATACATTAGAGTTCGAGACGCCGTTTAATGCCCGGTTGGGCCAAGCACGCATGGATTTTGGTATTGGGTTTCTGACAAACAACATCATGTTGCCAATCCTGGATTTTTTCTATGGGATTGTGCCGAGCTACGGGCTTGCCATTGTGGCCCTGACGCTAGTGATTCGCTTTGCTCTATACCCGCTGACCTCGGGGCAAATTCGCAGCATGCGCCGTATGAAAGTGGCCCAGCCTGCCATGCAGAAAAAGGTCAAAGAAGTCCAAGAGCGCTATAAGGACGACCCGGCAAAGCTGCAGGCAGAAATGGGTCAGGTTTACAAGGAGTTTGGTAATCCGCTGTCGGGCTGTTTGCCGCTGGTGGTCCAAATGCCCATCCTGTTTGCCCTATTTGCAACCCTGCGAGGGTCGCCGTTTGCTGACGTTAGCTACCCCATCAATGTGCAGGTTCTGCCCCAGCTAAAGTTGGAGCAGGTGCAGCCACAGATTTATTCTTCAAAACCCAGCAATATTTACGTTAACGATGGTGAGCATTTCCCCGTAGCAGCGGTGATTCCGTCGGGGACCAAGCTTGGCGTTGGGGAAACGGTTGATGTTCAGTTTCAGACGCCTGACGGTCGGTCCTTGCAGCAGCTCGTGGATGAGTACGGCTCAGACGATGCAGACGTCACGCCCTACTACGAGATCACTAAGGGCCAAACGTTAGTTGATATCAACGAAAACGGTCAGATTGAGGCACTGGCGCCGGGAGATGCCACTATTCAGGTGAAGCTGCCCGGTCTCGCGGCCAATAATGGCTTCCTGTTTGTGCAGGCCCTTGGACGCGTTGGCGTCATGGGTGAAGAGGGCGACATTCGCTGGGATATCCTCGGCATGGTCATCTTTTTTGGCCTAAGTCTGTACGTGAACCAGCTACTGACGGGGCAGCAAAAATCTTCAGGTGATAACCCCCAGCAAGAGACGATTACCAAGCTGACACCCATCCTGTTTTCGGGAATGTTTCTTTTCTTCCCACTGCCTGCCGGTGTATTGATGTACATGGTTATTGCTAACGTCTTCCAGACAGCGCAGTCCTTTATTCTGTCTCGCGAGCCTCTGCCAGAGAATCTGCAGGCGATTGTCGATGCCCAGGAGGCTGCTGAAAAGCGCGGTGAAGGTCGTGAGTCGATTGCCTTTGAGCCAGGGGCCAAAAAGACTGTGACGGTCAAGGCTACTGAAGTTAAGGACGGCGCTAAAGCAAACCCTAAGGCAAGCAGTAAAAAGCGAGCTAACGGCACGTCTAGTGGTAAAAGTAGAGGCGCAAAGGGTAAAAAGCCCGGCTCCGAAAAGAAGAAAGTTACTAAAAGCTAAGGGGTTCGCAATGGGCGAAACCGATACGAATAATGGCACCGAGTGGCTGGCGAAGCTGCTGTCGTTGCAGGGGTTAGAGGTCGATGTGTCCGGTCGGCAAGAAGGTGAGCTCGGCAGTGATAGTGCGAGCTACTGGTTGACCATTGATGATGCGACGCTTAGTGAAGACCAGGTGGAGGCGCTGATTGGTGAGCGGGGTAAGGTGTTAGATGCCATTCAGTATCTCGCCAGTACCATCCTCAATATCGGTGCGGCGTCTGATGCTCAACAGGCCTACACCGTTGAGTTGGCAGGGTATCGCCAACGCCGTCAGGCCGAGCTACAGGAGATGGCTGACAATGCGGCGGCTGAGGCAAAGGAGACCAACCGAGAAGTCGAAATAAAAGGACTGTCCTCGGCGGAGCGTCGCCAAGTTCATACGTTGATTAAGGAGCATGGTGGCTTGGAGACCTTTAGTCGGGGGCGTGAGCCTGACCGACGGCTGGTGGTCCATGTGCCGGGGGCAGAGTCAACTGAGGTTGCGCCTGAGGCTTCTCCTGAGGCTACTGCTGAAGACGCTTAACCCCTAAACCTGGGCGCACTCCACAGACACTGCTGCAAAGCCATGGCGATCCAACCGATTTACATTCCCCATCTGGAGAAAGCGCCTGATAAGACCCGCGTCATTGAGCTCGATGACCATATCAAGTCGCTAGAAACCCTGACGCCCGTAAAAGGTCGACTGGTGATTGAGCATCGCGGTAACTTTTTGGAAGTGGCGGCCGAGGCCAATGCGATTATGACGCTGACGTGCGATCGCTGCCTGAAAAATTACAATAGTCGGGTGGAGATCGAAACGTCAGAGTTTATTTGGCTCCAGGACGATTCCCCTGACGACTATGCGTTGGAGCGGGAAGTGGCGGTGGATGATCTTGTGGAAACGCTACCGCCGCAGGGGCACTTTGACCCGGCCGCTTGGCTATACGAGCAGTTTTGCCTGGCCCAGCCCCAGCGGAAAATTTGTAACGAAGACTGTGCGGGCATCGAACCTAAGGTGTCTGACGCTACCGCGATCGATGGACGCTGGGCGGCGCTATCGGCTCTGAAGCAGCAGTTGGACGGTTAAGTATGGCCTTTCAGGATGAGTTGGGGCTGCTGATTCGGGCGCGGTATCCGCTGCTTTATATTCCGACCACTGAAGAAGAAAGAGCTGAAGGTGCGATCTCACTAACGGCTCAGGCTCTGGGTAATCGTCCCGTTTATGTTTGGGATTTTGTCGATGGCTATCTCAGCTTGGCAGGGGGTAACCCCAACGATGCTGGGTTTGGTCGTCGAAATCCCTTGCAGGCCCTTGAGTTCATTGAGAAACTGCCGGCAACGGCTGCGGCCATTTTTGTGCTGCGGGACTTCAACCGCTTCCTGGACGATGTCGCAATTTCCCGTAAGCTGCGCAACCTATCCCGCCTGCTCAAGTCCCAGGCCAAAACGATTATTGTGCTGTCTGCCCAGCTCGAAATTCCCAGTGACCTGAGCGAACTGCTGACGGTGACGGAGTTTCCGCTGCCGGATGTTGATGAGATTCGGGGCCAGGTTGAGACCCTGCTTCAGGCCACAAATAGTCAGCTGTCTGATCGGGTTAGGGCTGATCTGGTGCGTTCCTGCCAAGGGCTATCCATGGAGCGTATTCAGAGAGTGCTAGCCCGGGGCATTGCCACCCACGGCACCTTCCAGGCTGAAGATATCGACCTGATTCTCGAAGAAAAGCGTCAGAGTATTCGCCAGACCCAAATTCTGGACTTTTACCCCGCCGCCGAGCAGATCTCAGATATCGGCGGACTCGATAACTTGAAAGATTGGTTGCTGAAGCGCGGCGGTGCATTTTCTGAGCGGGCCCGCCAATACGGTCTACCCCATCCGCGCGGACTGATGCTGGTGGGCATTCAGGGCACCGGTAAATCCTTGACGGCCAAGGCCATTTCCCAC
>JBCBOC010000304.1:0-5413 GCA_039821475.1 Cyanobacteria bacterium J06632_22
ATGGTGCGAAAGGTCTCTTTGGTGAGGACATGGCCGTGGATGGCCAGCTTACGAAATAGCGCTTTGGTAATATCGATGCTCATTTTAGTGAGCCCGGCGGCCTTGTCCGCCTCAGACAGTTCTTTGTGTTTGTGGTCGTAAATGTCGAGAATCTCGGCCTGACAAACCCGGTGAGCCGCATGGTTGCGGTGAATTTCGGAGAGAATGCCCACCTCTAGACCCCAGTCACTGGGAATGCGCAAACCTGGAATAATCCGCGTCAGCAGGGAGAACTCACCCGATAGCACATAGCGAAAGCTATCGAGAAAATCCAGATAAGCTGTGCTGCCTAGGGTCAGTTTTAACGCCCGTAACAAGGGCGTCACCAGCAGGCGAGTCACGCGTCCCCTAAGCTGGTTGCCGCTAACGCGGGCGTAGTAGCCTTTACAAAAGCGATAGTCAAACTGAGGATTCGCCACCGGATATAGCAGCCGCGCTAGCATGCTGCGGTCGTAGGTGGTGATGTCACAGTCGTGCAGGGCAATGGCATCGGTTCGTTGGGTGGACATCATGTAGCCCAGGCAGTACCAAACGTTGTAGCCTTTGCCCCGCTGTCGAGGGGCAATGCCCTTTGCCACCAATTCCTGCTGCAGTGACTGCAGACGGGGACCATCATTCCACAGGATGCGATGGTGTTGGGGCAGCTTTGAAAAATAGTGGTGAGCGTAGCGCCACTGTTCTTCATTGGCCCGATCTAAGCCAATGACAATCTCCGACAGGTAGGGCACCTGGGCCAAATCATCTACGATGTGCCGCAGGGCGTCGGATTCTAACTCGGAGAACAGGGCCGGGAGGATTAGCCCCAACCGCTGCTGCTGTGAAAACTTGACCAAGTCGGCTTCAAGATCTTCGGTAGACCGGTTTGTCAGATTGTGGAGGGTTGCGATCGCACCGTGTTGAAACAGATCAGCCATGATTTTCCTAGTAGAGAAAATTCTACAGCAACAATGAATAAAATGTACCGCGAAGCTAACGCCCCGTGTCGGTATCTAACGCAACTAAGTAGCAGCTTTCTTCAGATTGCGTTTAGAGCTTAGGGCAGCTCAATCCTGAATAAATCGCTCCGCAGATAGAATCTCTGCGATTGCCGCTGCCCACCCCGATGGGCCAGGGGCTGGGGCCACTACTAGGCGTTTGATGGCTGTGAGTTCGAAGGGCTGACGGTGAGGGTTCGGCACGTGTACGCCAATGTCAGCCGTCTGTAACATCGGTAAATCGTTAGGGCTGTCTCCTAGCGCCACCACGCACCAGTCAATGTTGGGGTAATGCTGACGGTACTGCTGCACCAGCCAATCGAGTGCAGTTCCTTTATCTGCCTGGGCCATGACGTGCCGAAACCGACCACCCTGGGTTGTCTGTAGCCCCAACTGTGCCACCGCCGCTCGAAAGGCTTCGAAGGCAGGTTCGGTATCTTCCCAATAGAGGGGTTCTGATCCTCGACGTTGTTTGGCGGCAGCGGCAGCGGCTTCAGAGAGCCCGGTCAGCTCAGCTACATCGGCGATGGACATATCCGTGAAACCACGGAATCGATAGCCCCCCGTCTGACGAATTTTGGCCACCTGGGTCGTTAACGCATCGTAGGACGGACCAAAGACCTGGGTTTCAGCAGCGGTACGTCCGAGCTGACCGGCGGGAATGACCACAGCCGCCCCATTTTCGACAATAAAAGGGGCCTGTAGACCGATTTCGGTGCGGAGCCGAATCTGTTCGGCTTCGGTTTTACTGGAGTTGAAAATAACGGGGCAGGCTAAGGTCTTGAGCTGCTTTAGGGCAGGTAAGGCGGCCTCATAGCTATAGGTCTGGTGATCTAACAGAGTGGCATCCAGGTCGGTGGCAACCAGGAGTCGACGAGTTTGGGCAGCCATGTTTTGTCTGGTTTGGAATGATTTGACTAGGGGCGACCCCGGTGCAGGTTACGCACGATCCAATAGCTAATGGACAGGGCAAAAATGGAAAAGGACAGACCCAGTAGCTGCACGCCAGTAATCTTGTCCAGATCGAGAATAATAATCTTGCGGGCCACCGCCGTGAGCGATGTGACAATCACAAGCTCTACTTGGACCACATGGCGTTTGAGGTAGGCGGTAATATTCTCTAGAATCTCTAAGGCGATGAGAACACTCAAGAACAGACCAAAAATCTCGCTGAGGGTGGTGGCAAAGAACCCTTGGGCGCTGGGCTCAAATAGTGCGATCGCAAGGAAGCGCACCAGGTCGATCATAATCACGATGATTACCACGAGCATGGTAATCGCCAAAAACTTGGACACCAGTGTCTCAAACTGACTGGCTCCTTTGAGGAAACCCTCGTCACTTGCTCGCCAAGCAACGTAATCCTTCAGCCGATTTGCCATCTCTCTACCCTGCCACGCCACTTCCAAGCCTACGACATTTTTTGTGACGACAGCAAAATCTAGGGGTGTCGACGGTGGGGAGGCCGGCTCAGTGGGACAGATCCAGGATGACTTTACCGATTTGCTGCCCCTGTTCTACGGCCTCGTGGGCAACAGCGGCTTCTGCCAGAGGGAATCGCTGGGCGATGCGGTGTTGAAGCCGTCCAGCGGTGGCCATTGTGGTGAGGTCGCGAACAGCTGCAGCGTGGGCCGCAGCGCTCATGGCGTAGACCAAGACGGTGCGTAGGGTAGCGTTTTTGTAGAGCAGGTCGTAAAAGGGCAGGGCTACGGTGGGCGCATCGCCCGATTCGTAGGTGGCAATCACGCCGTTGGGGCTAATCAGTTTGGCATTAACCGCTATGTTGGCATTTAGGGCAACATCGGCAATGCGATGACACCCTGCCTTGCCCACCAGCTCGCGTACGCGACTCACCACGTCTTCTTGACGATAGTTGATTGTGTGGTCCGCGCCCATTTGCCGGGCGATGTCGGCTTTCTCGGGGCTGCTGACGGTTGCGATCGCAGTTTTAACTCCGCCCCATTTGGCCAGCTGTAGGGTGTACATGCCCACGGCACCAGCTCCACCATGGACCAGAATGCTCTGTCCTTCAACCGGACCGTCGCTAAACACCAAGAAATGCGCCGTCATGGCCGGGACACCCAAACTGGCACCCGCCCCAAAGCTCATGTCGTCTGGCAGTTTGACTGCCTTGTGACTGGGCACGGTAACCCATTCAGCCGCCGTGCCAAAGGCTGAGCCCCGCTGCGCTTCGTAAATCCATACGCGTTCTCCCAGGCGTGACGGGGGGATGCCCTCACCCACTGCGTCAATCACGCCTGCTCCGTCGTTGTGGGGCACTGTGCGGGCGTAGGGCTGACGTAACCCCATCCAACCACTGCGAAATTTGGTGTCCGATGGATTAATGCCCGAAACGTGTACTCGAACGCGTACCGCTCCCGCCTCGGGTTCGGGCTTCGCCATCTCACCGTAGGTCAGTACCTCGGCGGCCGGACCAGGTTGTTCATACCAGATGGCTTTCATCTCAGTGATGTCTCTAACGCTGCAATTTAACGCTGCAATTTAACGCTGCAACAGTGCCAGCAGATGATCGCCCACCCGCAGGGCATTAGCCATGACGGTCAGCGCTGGACTCACACTCGCACAGGAGGGGAAAAAGCTACTGTCTACCACATAAAGGTTGGCAATGTCGTGGGTGCGGCAGTCCAGATTGAGCACAGACGTTGCCGGGTCATGACCCATGCGACAAGTGCCCGACTGATAGCCCACCACCTGAGTCGGCGATTCTCCTCGGGGTAAAACTGCACTGCGCTTAGCCCCAGTGTCTTTTTCTAGCGCTTTGAGAACATCCATCCAGCGATAGACTAGGCGATCGTGGGCTTCGGTGTTGTTGGGGGTAAATTCGTAGCGCAGCTTGCCGTTTTGCAGGCGTACTCGGTTATTGGCGTCCGGCAGCACGCCAGTCTGGGCCCACCAGCCGATAGACCGCACTGCCAACTGTTTAAGCCCCGATCCGGGCATCACCTGGGCGAGCACCGACAGCAACGGCGGCGACTCGGCAAAAATTACATCCTGGAGCAGTCCACCGCTGTTTTCGATGTGGCCCATGGGGTAAGGGTAGTCGCCATCTCCCCAGTAAAAGTCGTTGACACTGACGCTGCGGGGAAAGGTGCCAGAGTTGTTGGTGCCGCCCCGCTCCACAATAACGGTCATCTGGTGGCGCATCAGGTTGCGGCCCACTTGGTCTGAGCCATTGGCCAAACCGTTAGGATGCTTTTCATTGGCCGAGGCCAACATGAGAATCGCAGAATTAACCGCACCGCAGGCCAAAACCACAACATCGCCAAAGAACAAAATCGGCTGATCACCTACTTGGGCCTGTACGCCCTTGATTTCGCTGCCGCTGGGGTTGGTGTGCAGGCTGACGACCCGGGCGTTAGTTTTGAAAGTGACGTTGTTATGTTGTATGGCTGCATTTACACCAAACACCTCTGCGTCCCCCGTAGGATCGTCAGCTTGTCGGGTAAGGCTAAGGGGTAACGGCGCGGGATGCAGATTTTGCTGAGCGATGCCATCGATCAATCGCTGCATCAGTGGCTCATGGTCCACCGCCGGGAAGGGGTAGTCGGCGCTGTGGCGCGGCTCTGTGGGGTCCTGCCCGGCATCGCCGTGGACCTGATAAAGCTGTTCGGCAGTAGTGTAATAGGGCTCAAAATCGCTGTATTTCAGCGGCCATTCTGGGGCCACCCCGTCCTGATGCTGCACCGCTTCAAAGTCGCGTTCACGCATCCGCATCAGCGAGGCTCCATAAATTTTGGTGTTGCCCCCCACCGCGTAATTGGTCTGAGGCGCAAAGGGCTCCCCTGCCTGGTCGTACCATTGTTCTGGCGCGTGGTAGCGGGCTTTTTTGAACACGTCCACATTGGCTACGTTCTGGTCCCTCAAGGCCATGCGATCGCCCCGTTCGAGCAACAGAATGCGTTTACCAGAGGGCGCTAGCTTTTGTGCCAGGGTACCCCCTCCGGCCCCCGTTCCAATGATGATGACGTCGAAGTGCTGGTCGTCGATAATCATAGATGTCTCCCTATTGCCACAGGTAGATCAAAACAAACAGAACAATCCAAATGACGTCAACAAAGTGCCAGAACAGCGACGTTGCGACCACGCCAAACTCTCCTCCGGCATAGTTGTTGGGCAGGAACGAACGACCCAGCATAATTCCTTGAAGCAGTACCCCTGTTAGCACATGCAGCCCGTGAAACCCGGTGAGCAGATAAAACGTGCCGCCAAAAACACCGGAGGTGAATCCAAAGGGCAGCCCCATCCACTCCACCGCCTGTCCGTATAGAAAGAAACTCCCCATGGTCATGGTCAACAGCCAAAAGGCACGGAACCCCCAGAGATTTTCTTTATGCAGAAAACGCTCGGCAACATAGATAACAAAACTGCTGGACACTAACACA
>JBCBOC010000723.1:0-2487 GCA_039821475.1 Cyanobacteria bacterium J06632_22
ACACCTGCCAGACAGCGCTTTCCTGAGGGGTTTGACCCGTCAGCCTATGATCTACAGCCCGTGCGACTGGAGACCTGGTCTGGATTCATGTTTCTATGCTTCTCCCGCGAGGCACCGCCCCTAGAAGCATTTTTGGGACGGGTGCCCCACTATCTGGGGCAGCATCGGCGGACCGAAACGCAACCCCTGCTGACGCTGACGCAGGCGGTGGCTTGCAACTGGAAGAACTATCACGACAATACGCTGTGTGACTATCACGTTGCGATCGCACATCGCCATACCCTGCACCCTATCCAGGGCCCAATCAAACACTACGTCCACGAGTTCGACCGCTATGTGAACCTGCTCAAGACCCCAGTAACAGACGCCTGGCAGTCCACCGGGCAGCTTCTGCAAG
The DNA here is from genome assembly GCA_039821475.1 of Cyanobacteria bacterium J06632_22. GTDB lineage: Bacteria > Cyanobacteriota > Cyanobacteriia > Phormidesmidales > Phormidesmidaceae > CAWUKV01. The sequence continues at coordinate 398 of JBCBOC010000723.1, forward strand.
GCCTGCCACCCACCGCTCAGTCCCACTTCTTCACCTTTGGCATCTACCCTAACCTGCACTTGTTGGGCCTACCCGACGGCACCCTCATCTGGCTGCGCATCGACCCCGTTACCGCCCAAACCTGCCACCTCACCCTAGAGATTTACGGCATTCCTGACTTGAGTCCACCCTTGGACACTTTGGAGGCCGATTTCAAGGCATTCATGGCCGAAGACATTGCTCTGACCGAAAGCGTGCAGCAGGGCTACGCTAGCGGCACCTACCAGCCCGGTCCGGTAAACCAACTCGAACATCGCATTGTTCACCAACAACAGCTAATCGCCCAGGCATTGAAAGATGCCGCATAGCGAGAACACTAGTGCGATATCAGTCTGGGATAATCCCTTTTTAGGGGTGTGGCAACGGCAATATATTCAAGTAGACGACGGCCCTAAGGAGACCCAACAACAGGTTCTGTGGATCCAAGCACCGCAACAGTTTGTCGATGTTCGAAGTTGGCCGTATCGGGAACCAGTGATAGCACAGACCTATAACCAGCTCAATCATAGACAACAGTTTGATGCGTCACTACTCGGGTTTGCCGGTCACTTTTGTTGGGAGCAGATCGACACCCAACAGTATCGCTGTCGTTGGCACCACCACATCACGCTGTTGCCCGGCAGCTTCGATGATGCCAGCCACTGCACATGGCTTACCCCAGACACCGTGATTGAAACCGGCAGCTACACCGACATAGCGGGGATTACACACCCTTTCGAAGAATGCTGGCAGCGATTGGCCTTATCTTCCGTCAAGACGTGGCAGGTCTCTGAACGCAGTGTGGGGCTACAGTGCGATGACTGGGCAGCCCTCGTCTGCGATCGACGGACTGCCCCAGACGACTGGCAAAACTATGGGGCCACCTGCTGGCAACGGGTTGGCGGAAAATGGCAGCACCAATTTGGCACTTCCACAAGTATCACGGCGTATCCGCCTAATCCGGAACCGCCAGACAATGAATGACCTAGTGTTCTGTCCAGCTTAGAAATTAGGGTCGGCGATGACAGTTAAATAGTGAAATAGAGAGGTAGTGAAATAGTCGAACTTCTTTACTTCGAAGGAGCTTAAGACCAAACACTACTTCACCATTCACTAATCACGACTTCACCAACCTTGACCGAATCTTTAGCTTTGACGCTGTACTAAACATCAACATACAGAATTCGACACAGCGGAACTTTCCACATTCTGAACCCTGTACCGTTAGGTCATCCAAAGGACTTATCCAAAGCCTCAAATTTAATCGTTGAATAATCGTCTCGCTTTAGGTTGCTGCCCACCTCCCATCGCCTGCTATCCTGAGTCACTGACGGCCTTTCTCATGAACTCCCCGTGCTGGATTTAAAGCAGATTCGACAAAATGCAGGTCAGGTAATGGCAGCGCTAGAAAAGCGCGGCAAGTATGACCTAGAACCAATTTTGAAGTTAGACACCCAGCAACGGGAGTTGGGGGAAACTCGGTCTCAACTCCAGGCCCGCAGTAACGAAATTGGCAAAGCCGTCGGACAAAAGATCAAGGGTGGTGCGGACCCCAAAGGCTCAGAAATTCAGGCACTTAAAGACGAGGGTAACCAGGTCAAACAGCAGCTCGGCGAGCTGGAACCCAAAGAAAAAGAGATCCTGGCAGAAATCCAAGGCATTCTGCTCACCCTGCCGAACCTGCCCAGCGACAGCACGCCTGTGGGCAAGAATGAGGAAGAGAATATCGAAGTGCGCCGCTGGGGCGACGAGTATATCCCCAAAGGAGACAACCTCAAAGCCCACTATGAGCTAGGCGAACAGCTCGGCATTATGAACTTTGAGCGGTCAGTCAAGATTGCCCAGAGTCGCTTTGTCACGCTGATTGGCGCAGGAGCTGCCCTAGAACGGGCGCTGATCCAATTCATGCTGGATCGCCACACTAAGGCCAGCTACACCGAGATTTTGCCGCCCATACTGGTGAACTCGGCCTCTATGACCGGGTCCGGCCAGCTGCCTAAGTTTGCCGAGGATGGCTTTAAGTGCGATCGCGATGACTTATGGCTCACCCCCACCGCCGAAGTGCCGCTAAC
>JBCBOC010000462.1:0-4053 GCA_039821475.1 Cyanobacteria bacterium J06632_22
TTCGATCTGTCGTATCTTCACAATTTAGCGTTGGCGTGCCAAACACTGCAGCTTTGCAGACCAATCCGGGCTCACTGAAGGGGTGTCGTTGGTGGGTATGGCAGTATGGCGAACGGAGACTGGCGCAAGGGGGACTCTGCTGGGCTCAGGCCTGGACGGTTTTCACTGCAAACACATCGTGGGGTTTTTCTGGCGCTGGCGTTCGGCTTGCTGGCAGGACTTACGCTCTTGCCCATCTGGAGCCATGAATTTTTACCGCTGCAGGATTATCCCAACCATCTAGCCCGCAATTACATCATTGCCAACTACGATGGATTGCCTGCGCTACGGCAGTTTTATCAGGTCAAGTTTTCAATTTTGCCAAACTTGGCCATGGATGTGCTGGTGCCAGGGCTGAGCCGAGGGGTAGGGATCGAGGCCGCAGGTAAGGTGATGCTGTCTCTATGTCTGTTGAGCGTCACCAGTGGCACAGTGGCGCTCAACTACGCACTGTTTGGTCGGTTCAATGTGCTGCCGCTATGCTCTTTTTTGTTGGTGTTCAACCAGGCTTTCTTAAAGGGGTTTGTCAATTTTTCGTTTGGGGCAGGGCTGGCGCTGTGGGGGGTAGCGCTGTGGTTGCTCAGTGAACGGTGGAACCGCTGGGTTCGGCTGGTGGGGTTTAGTGGGCTGACGGTAGTGCTGTTTTTTTGCCACCTCTACGCCCTGGGCATCTATGCCGTGGTGGTCATTGCCTATGAGATGGCTGAGGTTGTGCGAACTCGGCTGTATCGCAAACCCTGGCCCAATATTGCGCTGTTACAAAAACTCTCTTTTTGGGTGCAGTTTGCCATTCCGGTCCTGCTGTACCGACTCAGTCCAACGGGCTCAGACGCCTTCGGTGAACCCCGATGGAACTCGGCGGTGACAAAACTCAAGGCGCTATGGAAGCTGACAGATGACTACAGCCTAAGCTTGGGGGTGTTGACGCTGATTGTTGTGATGCTGTTGCCTCTGCTCGGGACGCTGCTCAAGCAGCTGCAGTTCAGCCGCAACATGGGCTGGCCGTTGGTGACGCTAGCGCTCCTTTATATTGCGCTGCCAAAGGAGCTTTCCACCTCCGCCAATGCCGATTGGCGCTTGCTCGTGCCGCTATCCTTTCTATGGATTGCCAGCTTTCAGCCCTGTGTTCAACGGCGGCAGTATGGCTGGCTAGGTGGGGTAGGATTGGCGGCTGTCGCGATACTCCTGTCTGTCCGGATATCTGTTGTGCAGTCTATCTGGGCCAGCTACCAGCCGACCTATCAAGCCGTGACAGCCTGTATCGCCCAGCTCGAACCCGGACAGCGGCTGTTTACCGCAATGGCCCACGAAAACTACGACAGCGCCATTCCCACCATGCATTTGCCCACCTATGCGGTGATTCAAAAGTCAGCGTTGGTGCCGTCGCTGTTTGCCTTTGAGACACAGCAGCCCGTTCAGTTTCAGCCCCCTTACCAGTCTTTGGCTGATCAAACACGGCGGACGGTTTACTCAGGGCGTCGTGCTATCCCTTGGGACACCGTGCTGAGCCAGTATGACTATGTTCTATTGGAAAATAAGGCGCTGTTCCCCTCCGTGCCGCTAGCGCAGCTAAGACCTGTACACGAAGCGGGCGATTTCACCCTGCTCCAAGTTAAACGGTCTTAAACTTTGGCCATGCCCAGAATGGTCGTTGCTCTTCAAAAAGCGACAGGTTTGAAGGCCACAGGTTTACAGGCGGACGTGCCTTAACGCCTAGTCCATGCCCCAAATTTCGACGGGTTCCACGGTGTCGGCTAAATCAAACCCAAACACGCGACTGTAAAAGTACAGCTCCGCATCTAAGGCCCGTTTCATATTCTCGGCCTTACGGAAGCCGTGCTGCTCGCCTTCGAACAGCAAGTAGGCGACGGGAATCCCCTTCTCCTTTAGGGCGTTGACCATCAGCTCGGCCTGGTTGGGCGGCACAATCTTATCCTCATCACCCTGCAGAAAAATCACTGGACAGGAGAGTTGGTCGGTGAAGTTCACAGGAGACCGGGCCTCGTAGAGATCTTTGCGCTCTGGATAGGGGCCCACCAGACTGTCGAGATAGCGCGATTCAAACTTGTGGGTGTCGCGGGCCAGGGCGCCCATATCGCTGACACCGTAGTAGCTAGCCCCGGCCTTGAAGACATCGCGGAAGGTGAGTGCCCCCAGCGTGGTGTAGCCGCCTGCGCTGCCGCCATCGATGGCCAGCTGTTCTGGGTCGGCCAGTCCCTTGGCCACCAAGAACTGGGCCCCGTTAACGCAATCGTCGATGTCCACAATGCCCCACTTGCCCTTCAGCCGTTCGCGGTAGGCGCGTCCATAGCCGGTACTACCCCCGTAATTGACGTCGAGGACGGCAATGCCGCGACTGGTCCAGTACTGAATGCTGGGGTTAAAGCTGGCTGAGGTGGCGGCTGTGGGGCCGCCGTGACTTTTGACCAGGAGGGGTGGACGCTTGCCATCGGGGGCGGTAAAGTCCTGGTTTTTGGGGGGGTAGTAAATGCCGTAGGCGGTTAGGTCGTCGGTGGTGGGGAAGGCCAAGACCTGGGGCGATGAAAGGTAGCCGCGCTCAATTTCCAAATCGCTGGTCCGCTTCAGTACGGTGGCCGCGCCAGTGGTCAGGTTTAGGCGCACCAGTGCGGTGGGTCGATTGGGGGAGCCCCCTAGAAAGACGACAAATCCATTACCTGCTTTGATGCCGCCGTAGCTGCTATAGGGGGTTTCAATGTCCTGGAGCTGACGGGTGGCCAAGTCCAGGTGGCCCAGATGCTGAACGCCATCTTGAATGTAAGAACAGATCAGGCTGCGTTCCGACGCAAACCCGTAGGTGGAGATGCCAAACCCCCACTGGGGTGCACCAAACTCAGCCTCTAGAGGGTACACCGGCTCCGCACTGCCAGTGGGCAGTTCCGGGCTGGCACCGCCGCGCCAGCGGTACAGATTCCACCAGCCCGTGGCATCGCCAATGAAGTACAGCACCCCATCGGGCGACCATTCGGGTTGAAAAATAGACTCTTCCGAGTTACCGGCAACCTTCTGCGGGGCTAGCAGGCTGCCATCTTCAGCAATGGCGGCCACCCACAGCTCCGTGCTGTCCCAGGGCATGTTGGGATGATTCCAGGTGAGCCAGCAGAGTCGTGAACCGTCGGGACTCAGGCGGGGTGTCGAGTAGAAGTCATTGCCCTCCACCAAGACCGTTTGACGTCCATCGGCTAGGGAGATGGCGACGATGGTGTTGACGGCTTCCTGGTCGCGGTGGGTGTGATCTTCTCGGACGCAGATAATGCGATCGCAACTCCGATCCACTTGACCATCTGCATACCGAAAGGCTCCTGCGGCAGTTAGCGGTTCTGGCGCTTTCCCTGGCGGCTGTCGGTACAGGCGCTGGTCCGCAAAATGGGTAAAAAATAGTTCCCCTTCGCTGACCCAGTAGGCCCCGCCGCCATACTCATGCACGCGAGTCCGAGCGTTGTAGGGGGCAGGGGTAATGTCCAGACTCGCGTCTGCGGCCCCTTGGCACACCACCGTCCGTCCGCCCTCCTGGGGACGCGACTCACTCCAGTAAAGGGTCTTGCCATCCAAAACGGCACCGCCCAGCCGAATCGATTTTGAGACGATGATGTCTGAGGTGATAGGAGATTTCCAGCTACCGTAGGGCGCAGTTTGGGCCATGCTAAAGATCTGTCTAAGAAAGAGCAGTTTTTAGCATAGACGGTGTGGGCAACCTTGCGGATAGACGGTAGTTCTTCTTTACTAGGACGGTTGGCGGTTAGGCCTTCGGCGGGACAGCCGTCGGTGTTTACCCTAGCGGATGGGATAGGTGACGCGGAGGGAGCGCGTCAGGGAAATTTCTGGCGGTTCAAAGGCTTGGGCCTCAAACAAGTCATAGCTGTAGCCCCCGTAGCCCCCTTGAACACTGCCGTCGTCACTACATTGCGCTTCGTAGTAAGAATATTCGGGGGCTAGTTGGGCCACAGACGGCACGCCATCGAGGTCTGCACCGATCGCATCGGCAATCACCGTAGC
>JBCBOC010000746.1:0-2336 GCA_039821475.1 Cyanobacteria bacterium J06632_22
AAAGTGGCTTGACGAATGTTACTTACATTGCTCTAATTTGACTACTTATCTACCGGGCAGGTCATAAAACCGCCCAAAACGTTTGTTATCAACGTCTGTATCTTCGCTGTCATCAGCACGTTTAACCACGTTCAAAAATGTTAATGACAACCGAGAGAAAGCACATACGCTAACACTTCCTATGAAGCCTTCCCACCCTGCCAATCCGATCCAGTCGGCTCCGACCCACTATTCACCATCCGTACCGATGTCGGTGTACCGGGAGTTAGCCGCTGAACTCCGGGCAAATAAAGCAGTCATTGATTCACTCAACAGCCGCAACCAGCAGCTACTGGAGCAAAATCAAAGGCTCAAGCAAGAGATTCATAACGTCGTTCAGGCAACGCTCAACCTGGGACAGTTCGCAGGCGTTGCTCGGCAAGCTGCTCAGGAAGAGTTTCCTTCTGCCATTGCACCCGACACCCTAGCAAAGCTCGTTAGGGCCCAAGGCGAAGCACGCAAAGTAGTCCCTAGCGAACCGCTGCCTGTGCATGACGTCAAGCAAACTGCCTATACACAGCCAGCCACAGACTATAGGGAACTCCTCAGAACCCCTCAGGCACCTGCTGCCAGTCATCCAGCAGGACATCCAACAGTTTCCTCCCCACCTGCGCCACAACCCGCAGCCCAAAAGAGAACTCCCCGCCCGATCCAAATGGCCACGCCCCAAACGGCAACCCCTCAAGCAAAAAGTGCGTCCGCCCCAAAACGCAAAGTAGCTAGGCCAGCCGTGGCCAAGCCAAAAGCACGTTCAGCAGCACCTGCTCAGCAGCAGCGCTCAAACGTGATACCTTCTGCCAACAAAGCACTGCCTAAGCTATTTACCGAACAAGTCGGTGAGCATCGTTCCACAGCGCTAGAGTCCACAGAAGATAAAGAGATTAGTGGTATTTGGCTAGTGCTCTCAATTATTCTGATTGTGGTGACCGCTTTCGGTGCAGGGTTCTTAATTATGAAGCCTCTGCTAAACGACCGCTAAAATCCCTTATGGTAGTAAGCGAAACAGGGCCAGAAAGTATTGGATATCTGGAGTCTATAGCCCACGAGCTACTCTTTAAGTCGGCCTGAGATTGGGAGAACAGTACCGAAATCATGAAAAGAATTGAAGCGATTATCCGTCCCTTTAAGCTAGACGAGGTAAAAATTGCGCTTGTAAACGCTGGCATCGTCGGCATGACGGTTTCAGAAGTACGCGGGTTTGGCCGACAAAAAGGACAAACCGAGCGCTATCGAGGGTCTGAGTACACCGTTGAGTTTTTGCAAAAGCTCAAGCTCGAAATCGTCGTAGAAGACACCCAAGTTGACATGGTCGTCAGCAAAATCATCGAATCTGCCCGCACTGGCGAAATCGGAGACGGCAAAATATTTATCAGCCCCGTAGACGAAATCGTCCGCATTCGCACCGGCGAAAAGAACTTAGAAGCGGTATAACCTACCAATCAAACCGGCCCATAGGCCGAGAAACAAGCAGGATAGCCAGGATGGTCATCCTACGCGAAAAAACATAGTAAACACATCGGGGAGGTATTAGATTACCTCCCCATTTTTATTTCCTTATCTCCCACCCTCGACTACGCTCGGGTACCCAGATCAATATCTGTGCTAGCACAGTCAAAGCGTCCCCTTTCCCCTTCCCCTTTCTACCTTTCTCCTTCATGCCCACCCAACACATCGTCGAAACCCGCCTACAAACCTACGCCCGTTTCGGCGTCGATCTTGGCCTAGACCGCATCAAAGCCGTCCTCACCAACCTCGGCAACCCCCACCACCAAGTCCCCATCATCCATATCGCTGGCACTAACGGGAAAGGCTCCGTCTGCGCCTACCTCTCATCCATCCTCACCGCCGCCGGCTACCGCACGGGTCGCTACACCTCGCCCCATCTCGTCAACTGGACCGAGCGCATTTGCATCAACAACGAACCCATCAGCTGGGAAAACTTGCAAACTAGCTTAGACGCTGTAGAAAACGCCATTTCAGCCGAAGGCCCTGTCCCCACCCAATTTGAGGTCTTCACCGCCGCGGCCTGGGAGTACTTCGCGGCCCAAAAAGTCGACATTGCCGTCGTAGAAGTCGGCCTCGGTGGCAGACTAGATGCCACCAACGTTTGCGACTCGCCGCTTGTCACTGTCATCGTATCCATCGGCCGCGACCACTGGCAGCGACTAGGCAATACCCTCGCAAAAATCGCGGGAGAAAAGGCAGGCATTCTCAAACCTGGGGTTCCTGCAATCGCAGCCCCTCTCCCCACCGAAGCTGCCAACGTCATCACCCAACGCGCCGCTGAACAACACACG
>JBCBOC010000649.1:0-2926 GCA_039821475.1 Cyanobacteria bacterium J06632_22
CTCAGCTTATCAACAGTGTGTGCCAACAGCTCGCAAGCGTGGCGCTAGCGCTATGGCCCACCTGGTACAGTCAAACAGCATTGTTCTACGAGACAAAACACAGTAGTGATGCACTGCTGAATCGCTTTGCCTGCCTGGATTTACGCGCGAGTCGAGGCGGCATTAATCTGCCCTGGTTAAAGGAGGCAGTGCAGGCCTGTATGCAGAACAAAGTGCCGATTTTGAAGGATTTCCCTACCGGACTGCAGCTCAGTCAGTTGACGTTAGCAATTGAACCAGGCCCCCTGCGGATTGCGATCGCACTGACGGATCCCCACCCTCTAGACCATCGCCTCTTTGCCCTAGCAAAAGCCTTACCCTGGCTGGCAAAACAGACCCAAGCCGAAGTCAGCCTCTTGATTCCTAAAACGCTGGCCGAGTCCCCAGCACTGGCCCCCATTCTGTACGAAGCAGTTACGCTGCCTACCCCCCCTCCGTCTGCGGCCTCACCAGAAGCAAAACACACCCTCTACCCTCTGATCGGCAGGCCCCATCCCTTTAGCCCTGGCGAGCAGAAGCTAGCCCAATGGCTAGTTCAGGATGCCGAACTGGGGTCACTGTTTCGCTTTAACCAACCGGTGCAAACCGTGAATCAGAGTCGGTATCTAGTGGATTTGCTATGGGCCGCCGGGCGGGTCGTGGTGGAAATTGACGGCTACCAGTATCACAGCAGTCGCGATAGCTTTAGCCGAGACCGACAGCGCGACTACGAGCTGCTGATCAGTGGATACATTGTCTTAAGACTTCCCCACGATGAAGTGATCGATGATGTAAAGGTCGCTGTCGATAAAATTCGCGATGTGGTGCGGTTTCGACAGGCTGATAGTTGAAGGCGCTTTGAGTTGAGGGACCCAAATGGACGCGCTAAAGCCCATGCAGCAGCTCATTTTATGGCGGTTGCTGATTTCGGGAGAGCAGCCGATGCAGTCGGTGTTTGACCCCAAACATCGCAATGCCCTGATTACAGCGGGCTTTATCCGGCTCGAAAAGCGCGGCCGGGCCAAGCATGTGATTTTAGAAGACAAGGCCTGGGACTGGGTGGCGGAGCAAATGCAGTCTGGCGACTTTGCTGTGGAGCTACCGAAGCGGGCCACTACAGCGATTCCTGCTTTTGAACTGCTGCTGGTCAAGCTAGGGGGGTATTTGCGATCGCACGACATCCCCCTCCATGAGTTTCTAGCTACCCAAGCAACAGAGGACGGAATAGACGGCCAAATCAGCCAGGCTTGTGAAACCATCGCTAGCAACAGCACCGACTTTCGGGTCCGACTCACTCAGCTCAGAGCGCAGTTGAGCGAAATTCCTCGGGATACTTTGGACAATGCCCTGATAGCGATGCAGCAGGCTGAAAAAATTTTGCTAAGGCCTGTCGAAGATCCGCAGGAAATTTCTGAGGCGGATGAAGCGGCGGCCCTTGATATGGGCAGTGGCGATAAACGCTATTTTGTGGTGTTAAAAGACTAGGGTTCAGGATTCAGCGTGTAGGGAGCGTAGGACCAATGGCAGATCGAATTGTCAATGCACTGCAAGCCGTTGATTTTAACTGGACCACCCATATCAACAGCATTTGGAAAGCACCGGCCTACGACGTCAGCGATCTGCATCAGCGGGAACGGGCCAAGCTGCTGACAGTGGCACAGCAGCTCCAGCAGTCGAAAACCAACCAATCGCCTCTCGGACAGGTCATGTTGGGACCACCCGGCGCGGGCAAAACCCATTTGTTGTCTGCTATTCGCCAACAGGCCACCCAGCAAGGTATTGGCTTTGTGTTGGTGGATATGACCGACGTGCGCGACTTTTGGGAAACGGTCCTGCAAGGCTACATCAGCTCCCTGCGGGAAGACCACGAAGATGACACGCCCCAGTTTCAACTGCATCGCCTCGTTAAGTATCTGATCGACTTTGCCGGGTATAAGCAGGTTTCCGCCGAACAGCTGGCCGGGCTAGAAGGCGTACCGTTGAAAAAGGGCATGGCCGCCATTCTCACGGCGCTGAATAAAAAATATCCCAAGGCCGTTGCCCGCTTTCAGGACGTGATTCGGGCCGTTGTACTGCTCAACTCAAAAGATTTTTCACTGTCGGATACGGGCTATTCTTGGCTGAGCGGTTTAGAGATTGACGCCAGCGACAAGCAAGAATTTAGGTTTAAGTCCACCTGTAAAGAGAATCTACTGGACATCGTTGAAGGCCTCTCCTGGCTGATGAGTTTACAGTCGCCGTGGATTGTGGCCCTGGACCAGTTAGATGCCATTGTTTCCCAGCACCATTACGCCACCAGCATTTTAGACGGCGAGGCCTCAGAAGAGCAGCAAATCTCGAAACAGATTATCGAAGGGATTGGCGGCGGGCTGATGGCCCTGCGAGACAAAACTGCCCGTACCCAAACGGTGGTGTCCTGTCTGGATGTGACCTGGCGAGTCCTCACCCAAGAAGTGGTGAAATCCTTTAGCGATCGCTTTCAGAAGCCCATTTTACTCTCGCCTGTCGTCAAGCAAGATATTGCTGCTCAGCTGATTGCGCCCCGGCTAAAGACGGCCTATCAGCAGCACAAAATTGATCCACCCTACCCGAGCTGGCCCTATGCCCCCAGCTTCTTCGAAGATGCCGCTCGGCGCGGTAAGCTACCGAGGCAGATTCTCCAACGGTGCGATCAGCATCGCCAGCGCTGCGTCAGCGCGCAAAAAATAACAGAACTGACGTCCTTTGATGAGACCGGTCCAGCGCAAACTGTCTCGTCTGATTTTGCCAGTATCGAGCAGGCCTTTCAGCAAGCGCAGCAGCGGGTCAACATTTCCACAGCCTGTGAAGAAATTCATGAGGACGAAATTTTGGGGCAGTGGCTACAGACTGTAGCCTACTGCCTGGTGCAAGAAAATCCCACCCCAGA
>JBCBOC010000784.1:0-2093 GCA_039821475.1 Cyanobacteria bacterium J06632_22
ATTGCTCGATAGTTTTGCTCAATATTTTTTAACCCAGAGATAGCGACATAAACACAGAAACGACGGCATAACTGCCAGATCCCGTGAAGTCAAGGCTGCAACGTCATTCCGTGATGTGCTTGTAATCTATGCAAACGATGCCTCCCCCCCAAACTGAGTCTCCACCGATGCCGTTGCGATCGCGAAAGCGGGGCTATTGGGGGCTTGCTCTGACCGCAGTGATCGCGGGCGTTTTTGGTGTTGGCGTTGGCACTGCCCTCAGGTTTCAGGTTGTCCCTACCGTTGCCGAAAACACACTAGATCCCGATCAGGCCTTCCCGCCCTTGGCGGATTGGCCTCCCAAAGAACCCCGAGCTCAACGCTTCAATCGCAACAGCGAGTCCATCCCGCAACGACGGCTACTGCCAGCTGCAGAAGCGGCTACCTCACTCCCTGAGTCAGAAATCCTAGACGCAGCCCTAGACGAGGCAAACTTATCCGCCCCACTGGATACCGAGCCCGCCATCAACGACGTCCTCCCAAGTGAGCGTCTTGGCAATGCTGACGAGCCGGTGGCGCCTTCTCCCCTCAGTCCATCCGATCTCAGCTCAGAACGCCTAGAGCGCCGCCAAACGCCATTAACTGACGCGCCTAACCCTGAGATAGTGCCATCTCCCTCAAGAGAGTCAGCGCCTGAAATAGCACCTGCCCCGGTGCTCTCTCCCCCCAATGCCAATGGGATTGCACCGACGGCTCCCGCACTAGACCTTCCTGACAAGGTACAGTCCATGCCACCTGCTGCACCTGCGCCCGCTGCCACCAACCTTGGCGAAGCGTCAACTGCGACAGAGTAGCCGTAGGTTTCACACCCGTCACAATCCTGCCCACCATCCCCAATCTGATCGGCATAACCGCTGAAAGATTGAGGATTAGACCGCTATAATGACGCAAGTACCTGACATAAATTTTTGTTAGGTTAAGTTTGGTCAACTTGGTTAAACCAGTCGCTAGCTTCTTTCGGGCAAGGCTGTGACGCCATTTCGTTTACATCAGGCGGTAGCGCTGCACTCGGTGTCCTAACGCAAATGTCACCAGCTTTAGTTCCCCTGATATCCACTGCCCAGTCTTTACTGATATGAGTAATTCAACACAGCAGGCGTTCTTTTTGGGTCGAGCACTCGCAACTGCTGTCGGCGAGCAGCTTGAAAAAGCTGTTACCGAGGGTTTGAGCGCCTTTGGCCGCTTTGATGCAGAGCAGCGGGAATCCCTTCGCCAGTTTACAGAGACCGTATTTGAACGGGCGCAGGCACAGGCTGATGCCACAGCCAGCGACCCTTCTAGCGAAGCCTCACCGGGCGGTACCACCGAAGATTTACAGGCGACCATCGACACCCTCAGAGCTGAGATTGCCCAGGTAAGGGTCGCAGTGCAGCAGTACCGCAGCTCCCTCGACGCTTAAAGTTAGCGATGTTTCTCAAGAGTCCCACAGACGCCTTTCCCATCAGTAACGTTACCGATTAGCAATCGCTTAGGGCACTGACCGGGGCAGACCGCAAGATTAGATCAGAGAATAGACGTAGGCAGCGCGTAGGTGCCTTTTTTATTGTTTTAGGAGCTTGAGTGTCTACGGTTTCTGAACAAAGCGACATGATGCCGTCGTTGCCCACAGATGCAGCGAGTAACGATCGTAGTGCACCGACATCCCATGACGCGTCTGCAAATGGCACGTCTGTAAATGGCGCTGTGGCCCCGGCATTAGTACCGCTCCCTCCAAAACCGGTTTATCCCAGCGAACGCAAGTACCGCTGGAACCGACGCTACAGCCGAATTGAGCGTTCCATCGACATCTGGTCCTTTTTTCTTAAATTTCTGAGTAAGCGCTGGCTCTACGGCAAACGCTGGAGCTATGCCGGGGCCATGACGCCAGAAAAGCAAACGGCGAGACGACGAGCTCAGGCCGTTTGGATTCGACAAACGTTCTTAAACCTTGGGCCCACCTTTATCAAGCTGGGGCAGCTTTTTTCGACCCGCGCCGATCTGTTTCCAGCTGAATATGTTGAGGAGCTATCGAAGCTTCAAGATGAAGTCCCTGCCTTCAGCTATGAGCAGGCGCG
>JBCBOC010000568.1:0-3380 GCA_039821475.1 Cyanobacteria bacterium J06632_22
GACGACATGACAGGTGCCAATGGCGACTGGCAGTTGGAAGTCTCTACCGGTGCAATAGAGGCGGAAGTGGCTTTGAGCAGCGCGGCTCAGGCCAGCTACTCGGAGAACTTGGTGCTTCTGACCAATGGAGACTTTGAACAGGGCCTGACCGGGTGGAAGTCTTTTCGCTCTGACGGTGTGATTACCAACGATTCGGTATCGGGCAGTTCTGCGCTGGAGATTACGGGCAGTAGTCGAGGTGTGAAGCAGGAGCTGCCGGCCTCTGCTGGAGGGACCTACACGCTGACAGGCAGCGCTAAGTCTAACTCAACGGGCAATTCAACGATTGGCATAACGTTTTACGACCAGAATATGAGTCGCCTCAGGGGTGGCTCGAGCAAGATAAGAAACAATAACTGGAGCAATTTTAGAGTCGAGAAGGATGCCCCCGCTGGAACGGCCTTTATGCGGGTGTGGGCGTACAAGTCGAGTGATGATGGAAGCTTCTTTATCGATAATCTCTCGTTAGATTCGGGGGGTGCGCCACCGCCACCGCCCAGTGGAGGTGAGCTGTTGTCGAACTCGGGGTTTGAGTCTGGGCTCAGTAGTTGGCAAGGCTTTACTGGGACGGAGCGAGTTTCGACAACAGAATCGTTTGCGGGAAGTCGGTCTTTGGAGCTGACGGCAGCAGGTAGCGGTACGAAGCAGACGGTGCGGAATGCGATCGCTGGAGAAACGTATACCATTTCGGGCTATGGCAAGTCCTCTAGCAGTGGCTATGTCGGCTTTGGTTTCAACTTCTTTGATGCGAACAACACCAAACTAGCAGGCGGCAAGGGCCGTCGGGTGCGGGGTAACAGTTGGCAACAGTATGAAAACAGTGCGGTGGCGCCTCCCGGAACCCAGACGATTCGCATATGGACTTCGAAGGCGAGTGGAGATGGCGTTGCCTATTTGGACGATCTATCGCTAACAGGCGGTGGCGGTGGCAATCCACCCGCAGATACGGCTGCGCCGACCGCTAATTTAAACGCTACTAATATCACCCTTGAAGGCGCTGAGCGCTACCGCTTTGAGGTGGTCTTTGGCGACGATACGGCAGTGGATGTTTCTACCTTAGATTCAAACGATATCCGAATAACAGGGCCGAATGGATTTAACCAGCGAGCCGTTTTTGAAGGGGTGAACAATACTACCGATGGCACCCCGCGCACGGCAACGTATTACCTAGATGGACCCGGTGGTCTGTGGGATGGAGATGACAATGGTTTGTACAGCGTCTTTTTAGAAGCGAACCAGGTGAGAGATACTTCGGGCAATGCGGTAAGCAGTTCTGTAAGCTTGGGTGATTTTATTGTTGATTTATCCAGTGATGTGCTGCCACTGGGGAATTTGAATTCTGGTGTGGTTGCTCGGGACGATGCATCGGGTGTGGGCTACTTGATGTATAGCCAAGAGTTAGTGGATGTGCGCTTTTTGAGCGGTGGCATATTCAATGGCAACGCCAGTAACTTAGTGGCTGTGCAATACAACAATGGACAGTGGTTTTATGACACCAATGACTCGCTGGTAGCCTTTACACCCCGTAACAGCGATCGCCTACTGGCAGAATTAGATTTCAGTGCCGATACGGCCACGTTACTGGTTGGAACGCGCAGTACGATTAACGGCATTGCCGCGGGTTATGCTTCTGGTGATTTAGTGGTAACCCCCAACCGTTGGAATGGTCAATATAATCTAGGTGAATTTGGGATCAGTGGCAGTGAAGTCGTGTTGTATGGCAACAACGACACTGTGCCCGGACAGCTGTCATTTTCTACCTCTAGTATTACTCGGGATGAAAATGCCGGAACGGTGAATTTGACCGTTAACCGAGTGGGGGGGAGTGATGGTGTCGTAACCGTAGAATATGCTACGACAGGCGTGTCTGCGACAGAGGGGCAAGATTATTCTGGTCGCTCAGGCATGCTCACCTTTAACGATGGCCAAACCCAGCGCTCGATTGCTATTCCTATCATTGACGACACAGAAGGTGAAGCTGAAGAGACTTTTGTCGTTACGCTAAATAATGCAACAGGTGACGCTTCGATTGGTCTGGGGTCAACTGTTGTTGCTATTCGAGAGAATGATGGCGGGCCGAATGGTGCGAATCCGGGTGATTTGTTGCCTGATGTGATACCACTGGCAAACACGTCTAGCGATTACCGAATCGATACCGATGAAATTCCTGGACAGGTGCTTTTGCGACTTTCAACAGAGGTCGCCAATATAGGCGACGGTCCATTGGAGCTGTGGGGTACCCAATCCAGTGCAGATGTACAGCCTGTGTTCCAGCGTATTTATGACGATGAGGGGGGCTTTCGCGATGAGCTGGCTGGTGAGTTTGTAAATCACCCATCCCATGGCCATTTGCACTTTGAAGGCTTTGCTACCTACAACTTGCGTGCCGTGAACTCAGACGGCTCTGTGGGCGATATTGTAGGCAGCGGCGGTAAGACGAGTTTCTGTCTGATTAATATCAATCAGCCCTTCCCTGAGTTGACCAATCAAGCGATTGTTGCCGATGGACGTGGTGGCAGTAGCTGTGGCCGTATTCAGGGTGTAGATGTGGGCTATTCCGATGTGTACGGCAGGTGGTTGCCAGACCAGTGGATTGATGTAACCAACATTCAGGATGGGACGTATTGGTTAGAGATTATTGCCGATCCAGATAACAACATTCTCGAATCAGATGAAACCAACAATGTGGACTATCTACAAGTGACGCTCGATAATCCCCGTTTTAGCTAGTTTTCGATTTGATATTAGACCAACCAACCATCTACCCTTTTCTCAGATAACTTACATCTATGAATAGCAATCCCGCTGACTTCACTGCATCTCAAGACCCATCTCTCCAAAACGTGTTTACCGGAGGGGCACTTTACTCAGGCGACTCTGTTGTTGAGTCAGAGTCGCGTGCACAATCTCGCAGCATTGCTTTTGTCGATGCAGGTCTATCGTCGGTCGATGAACTCATGCTAGGCCTAGAAGGTAGCCAAATTGTTCTAATCGATACGGCGCGCGACGGCATTGCCCAAATTACATCAACGCTTGCAGAGTACGAAGATTTAGAAGCTGTTCATATCTTCTCCCATGGGACGGATGGCCTGCTGCAGCTGGGCGATACGATTTTGAGCAATCAAACCGTAGAAGGCTACGGTGAGAGTCTGCAGCAATGGGCAGCGTCATTGACGGCGGAAGCTGATTTGATGATCTACGGCTGCAATTTGGCGGCGGGTTCAGCAGGGCTGTCTTTGGTTGACCGTTTAGGGGAACTGACAGGCGCTGATGTTGCAGCGTCTGACGACATGACAGGTGCCGATGGCGACTGGCAGTTGGAAGTCTCTACCGGTGCAATA
>JBCBOC010000510.1:0-3714 GCA_039821475.1 Cyanobacteria bacterium J06632_22
CACATAGCCCTGCATTAGCCGGTAAAGAAAGTCGCTGCGGTTGAACGCGCCGGTTTGGCTATCGCCGGAGATGGGACCGGGGCGGTAAATGGTGATCGGGAGGTTGCGATCGCGAGCCTGGGCCACTAACTGTTCTGCCACCCACTTACTGCGGTTATAGCCACCCACGGGTACTGGATAGTCTTGCAGGTTGTCCTGCTCATAAATGTCACGACGTCCCGGCAGCGGTCGAGGGGGGAGTACGCTTAGGGTAGAGGTGTAGTGTAGTGGCTTGGTACGGCCTTGGCAGGCTAGGCGGATAATCTCTCGGGTGCCAAAAACGTTAGCAGCTCTTAGCTGGGCATAGGGGGAAATATGGTGAACCTGAGCACCGTTGTGATAAATGCTGTCGATATGTTCTGCTAGCCCATTGAATTGGGATTTTGGCAACCCCAGATAGGGCTTAGCTAAGTCGCTAGGAATAACAACCAGTCGCGAGACATAGCTTGGCTGCCAAATGTTGTAACGGGTCAGGCATTGCTCTAACCGGGTTAAACCCGCTTCTGGACTGGGGGCACGCAGCAGGCAATGAATGGTAGCGTCAGTTTGTTGCAACAGCTCCTGTAGGAGGAACGCGCCAAGGAAGCCGGTTGCACCAGTGAGGAGGATATTTTTTAGAGAGCTTGTTTTGGGTCTTGTCGAAGCAGTGGGGGAGATATCGCTGGGGAGAACAATATCCTGTTGCCAGTCAGGTTGAGTAGGGGTAACAGTTGAATTGGCGGGGGGTGCGGTTGGATTGGCAGTCTGAGAGGTAGCACTGCCTTTAAGTAGGGCAATGATAGCGGGTTTATGTTCTTTAAGTTGGGCAGTCAGTTCTGGGGTCAGGGAACCTTTGGGCGCATTGCAGCGTAGGGTGTCGCCGTCTAGCCACAGGCGGATATCTCGACTTTGTAGACGCGCTAACAGGGCCGTGAGTTCGTCAGCCTGATCTGTGGGTTGGGGAGATTCTGTCGAGGGATCTACAGCGGACGGGGCCAGTAGCTGTTCGACAGGGACGCCTTTAAGTAGGGCAATGATGGCAGGTTTGTGTTCCTTAAGTTGGGCGGTAAGTTCTGGGGTAAGGGCACCCTTGGGAGCGTTGCAGCGTAGGGTATCGCTGTCTAGCCACAGGCGGACGTCGCGGCTCTGTAGGTGTTCGAGTAGCTGCGTCAGTTGAGTATTTTTCTCGGAGGGGACGGCGGTGATTTGGGGAGCAGGTAGGGCCACTTGAGAACGGGACTTTAGGTTAGGTGTAGCCGTAGCGAGGGATTCACTCACAGGAATCGTGCGATCTGCCTTTCGAGATTCAGAGTCAGCTGCGAGACTGGGTGCCAGCTCAATTTCTTTTTTACCTAGCACGCGTTCGCTAATGCGATTTTGTTGCTGACATAGATTCACTAACCGATTGGATTGTTGAATGGGGTCTGACTCGGGGGTGTAGCTAATGGAGGTAATGTAAACCAGCCAGGGCTCTTGTCCCATCGCATAGACGTACACCTGCTTGGGGTTGAGCTGATTGACTAGGGCCGCTCCCCGCTCGGCATTGGAGCCATCAAGGCGGCGAGTTTGGGCTTGCTGCCGAGAGACGGGCTGGGAGAGAATTGGCCCGTAGGCCCAGGTAAAGGGAGCACCGTCGCATTCCATGCCAATAAAGAGAACGTCCAGTTCCCCTAGCAGATGGTGAATATTGCGATAGAGGACGGGGTCCAGGTTGTTAGAGTCGGCGGCACATAGAATGGAGCGCCCCTTCAGATCTACCCAATAGGCATTTTTAGTGGCAATATTCAGGTCGCCGTGTTCCCCCAACACCGGAGTACTAATCAGTTCTCCTCCCGGTAGCGGAATGCTTTCCATCTCCTCTAGGGTGCGCACATTGTTAAACCCAATCTGTTGCAGGGCCAGCTTTAGGGAGGGGTCCAACAATGACCCTTTTTGCCCAGTGGGAATCACCACCTGGCCAATCTTATGGCGCAGCTGCAGCAGCGTCTCTAGCATGACGTGATCTTGATGATTGTGGGTGATCACGGCATAGTCAATGGTCTCAGGCAGGTCGGCGTAACTATAGCGGGCCATACCCGTAGGGTGTTCGTTGCTCACCAGCGGGTCACACAAAATCGAAACTTCAGCGGTTTCGATCAGCACGCAGGCGTGGCCCAGATAGCGAATTCTAACGCCGTCGCCTTGATAGGGCTCGGGCTTGCTGGGAGCACTAGGCGTAAACAGATTAAAGAAAAACTCGCGGCTATCCGCAGGAATCTCTAACCGATCCGCCATTGCCTGTACCGAAGCGGCTGTGTGCCGCATGCGAAACAGATCGTCCAGGCGAGCATCGTTAAAGGGGATGGGCAGAAATAGGCTGCTGTCGTCCGGCAAGCGCGGCGTGCTCATCACAAAGGGCCGCTGGTCGATGTCGTCGTAGACCCGCAGGGCAATGCTCTGACGGGCTGGGTCGTAATATTCGCTACGGTACAGTAGCCCTTCGATCAAGCGAATGGTGGGGCTGTTGTTGTCGTCATACACCAGCTCAACATAGCCCTTAAGGGCCTCAGGCAGTTGGGCATAGAGCGGTTCTAGGGACTGACCAGGGGGGTGATCGGCGAGTTGGGCGGTGAGGGTTGCGATCGCATCGCTTAACCCCAGCAGTCGCGTTTGTTCTGCCCGAGCTTTCTCCAATAGTGCCTTTACCTCCTCGGCCCGGTCCGCACTATGGTTAATAAACGGCCCCCCCTGCATAGCCGGGTCTCGTAGTGCCGAAGCATGAACCGCAGGCGTATCCACAAAGGACTGCATAATCTTGAGCTGGGACTCCGTCAGGTAACGGGCCGCCGTTGCCGGAGGAATCAGATAGCTCCAGGCGTACCACTGGCTAATCAGCGGTTCAGCAATCACGTTGGGTTTGAGATAGCCCAGAAAGTCGGCATTAGTCTTGTCGGCACTGGTACTTAAACTCATAGCTCAATCTCCTCCCGCTCTTCGCTATCGTCCACGGGCATCTGCATTTGAGCCAGGCGCTGTTTCTGTTCTATCCGCAGGGCCAGCGCCGCCACCGTTGTCGCCTCAAATAGATCGATAACGGTAATCTCCACGTCAAACTGGGTTAGCACCTGGGCCACCAGCTGAGTCGCCAGCAGCGAGTGCCCGCCCAGCTCAAAGAAATCATCGTAAATGCCCACAGATTCTAGCGACAATGCCTGGGCAAAAATCTGGGCGATGGCCTGTTCCGCCTCACTGCGGGGTGCAACTCTCGCCTGAGAAGAGACTGCAATGGGCTCCGGTAGGGCCTTCATATCCACCTTGCCATTGGGCGTCAGCGGCAGAGCCGGTAGCCACATAAACACTGATGGCACCATATATTGGGGCAGCGTTTCTGCCACAAACTGGCGCACTTCACTGGAGGTGGCTTTTTCCTGGGGCCTTTCCTGCAGGCCCGGAACCGGCACACCATAGGCCACCAGTCGCTTGTTGCCGGGAGTATCTTCTCTCACCACAGCCACACTAGCTTTGAGCTGGGGGTGTGTCTGTAGAATGCGTTCCACTTCCCCCAGTTCCACCCGGAAGCCACGAATCTTAGTCTGGTTGTCGATGCGGCCCAGAATCCTAATTCGTCCATCCGGCAGATATTCTGCCAGGTCGCCCGTCTTATATAAAACTAGGGACTCACCCCCTTCTGCCTTCTGCCTCCCGCCTTCTGCCTTC
>JBCBOC010000184.1:0-6885 GCA_039821475.1 Cyanobacteria bacterium J06632_22
ACATATAGCGCTCGCCACTTTGCTTCTAAGAAAATGGCCCAATAGGCGTATTTTCTTCCAGGGTTAACCCAGCGCACCGTGTTGGGCCAAGCGCTTAGGACACTTCTGGCTGTGAAACCCTTGGTATGGTCGCCAAGTGGCCCGCAACCGCGCACAGACGGTTGTGGCGGTTGCTATAAAAGCTCCGACGGGGTATGTCCTGATGGCTCAATTGCGAAGTCGGCGCACCCAAAGCCATCAAATTCTGTCGCGTAGCGCCATTTTAGCGGAAGCTGATGTTACATCCTCTAAATGAGTCGGTTCACCCTAAATACAATCGCCCTATCAGTATTCTGCTGGTGGACGATAGCTATTTGGATCTGACAATTCTATCGGCGATGCTCTCTGAGCAAAACTACACGGTACAGCGTACCAGTAGCGCATCTGCAGCCCTGCGAATTGTTGAAACCCTGGTCCCCGATATCATCATGCTGGATATCAATATGCCAGAGATGAACGGCTATGACCTGTGCCAAAGGTTGAAAGATCATCCCAAAGCCACGGACATTCCTGTTATTTTTGTCAGCGCCTCAGATAACGGCATCGATAAACAGAAGGCCTTCAATGCTGGGGGGGCTGACTATATTGAAAAACCGTTTCAGGCCGAGGAAGTTGATGTCCGCATTCAAAATCAGCTCAAAATTCGGCTGGCCGCGGTCGCGCTTCGAGAGAAGAATCTTGACCTAGAGGCAACCCTAAAGCAGCTCCGACATACCCAGTCATTGGTAATGGAAGCGGAACGGGTCTCGACCTTAAGCCAAATTGTGGGCAATATCGCGCAGGAAATTCAGACGCCGATGCGTTTGGTGGGTGGCAACCTGCAACACATTCAGCGTTGCTGCGAAAACATACTGAGCCTGCTGCATCTTTATGAGGAATTGTGTAAGCGACCTGAATTTTTGTTGTCAGAAGCCCAACGCAACAGTCAGCTGAGCCTGATTCAATCCGACATTAAAGATATTACTCAGCTCCTCTCATCAACCATGACGGAAGCTGGGCAGGTCAGCACCGTTGCTGATTCCATCAATAGTCTCTTTAGTATGGGAGAGGCGGACCTAAAGATGGTGGACATCAATAAGTCGATTGAGGTGGTTTTATCTATCTTAAAACGACGATTTGAACCTGATGAGGGACAGTCCATTCGCCTAGTGAAACGCTTGGGGCTGCTGCCCCGAGTGACCTGCTATCCTAACCAGCTCAGCCAGGCACTGTTTGTCATGCTCAGTCAGGCTTTAGATGCCGTACAGGAGAAACATCGATCTGGGAACAGCTCTAACGTCTCACCAATGATTGAGGTCTTCACCAAGCTGCAGCATCAGGACAAGATCACGATCACGATTCGCCACAACGGGGTGCAACCCCCTGAATTAACCTGTCTCCGTATGGACCCACCGCAGTGGTCGATCTGGAAAGACGAAAAACACCTGGATATCAATGCCCACCAACGAGAGCTGAATTTATTTATCAGCTATCAGGTGATTGTGGACAAGCATCAGGGAAAGTTCGACTATCGTATCGCCGATGACGATGTGACGGAGTTCTTTGTTGAGTTGCCGGTTTTACAACCCGTCTCTGCCTTAGCCTAGCAGGCTGTCAGTGTGAGCAATGCCTGACAACACCCCGAGGGCTTTAGCCGAAATTATCAAAGAACTCAATCGTTTCCTTCAGCGCCTGGATAAAGCTATCAACTTCAGCTCGGGTGTTGTAAAAGTACAGGCTGGCGCGCGCCGTTGAAGTAACCCCAAGAATCTGGTGTAGTGGCTGGGTACAGTGGTGCCCCGAACGAATAGCCACCCCAGATTGGTCGAGAAAGGTGGATAGATCCTGCGCGTGAATGCCATCGACGGTGAAGGTTGCGATCGCAGCTCTGCCGCTGCCATCGGCTGCGGGCATTGGCCCATAGAGCGTCACCTGGGGAACCTCTGCCAACCGCTGGTATAGGTACTGCGTCAGCTCATGCTCATAGGCTGCGATGCGTTCAATACCGACCTGATTGAGGTAATCAACGGCAGCGCCAAGGGCAATGACTTCGGCAATCGCAGGTGTCCCCGCTTCAAACTTATGGGGTAGTTCAGCATAGGTTGACTGATCCAACGACACATCCTGAATCATCTCTCCTCCCCCTAAAAAAGGCGGCATCTCATTGAGAATATCCAAGCGCCCGTAGAGAAAACCGGCCCCCGTCGGCCCACACATTTTGTGCCCCGAAGCGACAAGCCAATCACAACCCAGAGCCTGCACGTCAACCCGCATGTGGGGCACACTTTGGCAGGCGTCCACCAACACTTTTGCGCCCTGGGCATGGGCCAACGCCGCCACCGTCTCGACCGGGTTAATGCAACCCAAGGTATTAGAGACGTGGTTCATCGCCACCAATTTAGTTTTGTCGCCCAGCAGCAGCTTGAAGTGATTTAAGTCAAAGGTTTGCTCATCGGTAAGATGCACATGCTTTAGCACCGCGCCGGTCCGCTGGGCAATGAGCTGCCACGGCACTAAATTACTATGGTGCTCCATCACGGAAAGGATAACTTCATCCCCGGCTTTCAGGTTGCTGAGTCCCCAGGCGTAGGCCACCAGGTTAATCGCTTCGCTGGCATTGCGGGTAAACACAATCTCATCGCGCGACCGGGCGTTGATCAGCGCGGCTACCTTATCCCGCACCGCTTCATAGGCCGCTGTGGCGCGGGCACTCAGAGCGTGCACCCCCCGGTGGACGTTGGCATTGTCCTGCTTGTAGTACTGCTCAATGGTCTCCAGCACCTGTTGTGGCGTCTGCGACGTGGCCGCATTATCCAGATACACTAAGGGTTTGCCATTGACAGTCTGGTGCAGAATCGGAAAATCAGCGCGGACTTCGTCAGCCAGCGTTCTAGTAGAGGTCGGGGTCATGGGGACTGGGTAATGAGGTGGGTGATGCGATCTCGCAGGCTTGGGACAGAAATAGTCTCGATGATCTCCATGGCAAAACCGCGTACCAACAGCTGCTGGGCTTCGCTGCGGCTAATGCCCCGACTCTGCAAATAAAATAGCTCATCGGGCTGAAGCTGGCTGACCGTAGCCCCGTGGGCGCATTTCACGTTGTCGGCCACAATATCGAGTTCAGGCTTGGTATCCACTCGGCCTTTATCGGATAGCAGTAGGTTACGGTTCAGCTGAGCGGCATTGGTGAGTTGAGCGGCCTGAGGGACATAAACCTTACCGTTGAACACCGCATGGCCGCGTTCTCTGACAATGTTTTTTTGCACTTGCTCTGCTTGCCCGTGAGGATACCCCATGGCAATCAGGCTGTGGGTATCGGCCAAACGGTTGCCGCCCACCAGGCTCAGTCCTTGTAAACGCGTCTCCGTCTGCGGTCCACGCTGGTAAATCTCTAGATGATGACGTGAAAGCTGAGCACCCAAGTCAATAGCTGTGCAGGCATAGCGGCTGTCCCGCGCCTGGGAAATGGCCGTTTTACCAATGTGATACGGCCGATCGCCATACTGCTGGAGGCGGAGATGCCTCAATTCGGCGTTGGGTTCCAGGTAAACCTCGGTCACGCTGTTGCTGAGTCCGGTGCCATCACCGATGAACTGCTCCACCAGCGTCAGACTGGCCCCCGATTCAACAATCACCAGACATCGGGGCTGACTCAGCACCGGAGAGGACTGCTGGGGAAAGGTGTAGGTTAGCTCAACCGGCTGGTCGATCTGCTGGTCACGACCAACCTGAATGACCACAGCATCACTAAATCCAGCGGTGTTGAGGGCGGTGAAAACTTCACTACTGCCCGGCACCTGCCCCAATCGTGCCGAGAGGTCTGCCGATACCGGCATGAGTGACGACAGCCAGGCAACCTGAATCCCCTCAGGAAGGTCGGTGGGTTGGGTTGCGATCGCATCTTCAGTCGGGAGCGTTAGCGACAGCGACAACAGCCCCGACAAATCAGTAAAGCGCCAAGCTTCATCCCGACTGGAAGGAAAGTCGTGCTCCTGCAGTATGCCGGTTGCCGCACGGCGCAGATCTGGAAGCGATAACGGTGACGCCTGTGCGCCCTTCGCCGCTAGATCTAACAGCTGGCTGAAGTAAACCTGTCGGGCATCCGCGGTCTGAGTAGAAGCCGAGGTCATACCGTCACCTCCCCAGACACCCCTCGCTCAAGGCCATGGGCCGCTAGAATCTGCTCGTATCCGTTCTCTTCTAACTCCTGGGCCAATTCCTTGCCCCCGGTTTGAATAATGCGCCCTTGGGCCATGACATGCACATAGTCCGGCACGATGTAGTTCAGCAGACGCTGATAGTGGGTAATCAGGACAACGGCATTGTCTGGGGTGGTCAACTGATTGACGCCATTGGCAACAATTTTTAGCGCATCAATGTCCAAACCAGAGTCGGTCTCATCTAAAATTGCCAGCTTCGGCTCCAGTAGCGCCATCTGTAGAATCTCGTTGCGCTTTTTCTCCCCTCCCGAGAAGCCTTCGTTGACGCTGCGGTCTAGGAAGCTCACATCCATCTTGACCACATCTGTTTTCTCTTCGATCAGATCATCGAAGTCAAACACATCAATCTCTTCTTCCCCACGGGCCTTTAGGTGGGAGTTGTAGGCCACACGCAAAAAATCACGGTTACTCACCCCAGGAATTTCCAAGGGATACTGGAACGCGAGAAAGATGCCCGCCGTCGCTCGTTCGTGGGGCTCCAAAGCGGAAATATCCTGCCCTTGGAACAAAATTTCTCCGCCCGTTTGGGTATAGTCAGGGTGACCGGCCAACACTTTAGAGAAAGTACTTTTCCCCGAGCCATTGAGCCCCATAATGGCATGAACCTCACCGGGCTTCACGTCTAAATTCAACCCCTTAAGAATTTCGGTCTCGTCAACCGTCGCTCGGAGGTTCTCGACGGACAGGATAGGTTGCGTATCGGAATGACTCATAGCAGTGGTAGACAGTAGTAAGACTTAAGGGGGACAGACTTAGGGGGACAGATTGAGGGAGACGGGTCTAGGGAGACGGTATGAGCGAAACGGCATCCGTGAGACGGCATAATCAGCAGCAGGATTTGAGAAAAAAGACATCTGAGTCAGGCACGGCGTGAACACTCACCCAACGATTCTAAACCCGCACCTGCAGCACACCTGGGCTATGGGAGCCGCCCCCCAAAACACTGAAGCGACCGGCCAATCGCCTCTAAAAATACAGATCCAGTCACGCCATCATCCCCCTGGATTAGGCTATTGCAGAGCGAGTCGTCATTCGCTAACGCCCATTTACCCGAGCGAACTCGCCCAATATCCGCATCGGCAGCGTTAGCCCTCATCGCGCTACCCAACCGAGTTCTCTAGCTTCAGGGCCAGCAGCTTATCGGCCTCAGCCGCAAACTCCATCGGCAGTTTGTTAAACACATCTCGGCAGAAGCCGCTGATAATCATAGACACGGCGTCTTCTGGAGAGATACCCCGCTGAGCAAAGTAAAAGAGCTGATCTTCGCCAATTTTAGAAGTTGACGCCTCATGCTCTACCTGAGCCGTACTGTTCTGCGCCTGGATATAGGGATAGGTATTGGCGTTAGAGGTATCGCCAATCAGCATGGAGTCACACTGGGAGTAATTACGAGCCCCTGCAGCCTTAGGGCCCATTTTTACAAGACCCCGATAGCTGTTTTTAGAATTACCCGCCGAAATCCCCTTAGAAATAATGGTGCTGCGAGTGTTCTTACCCACATGAACCATTTTGGTACCCGTATCGGCCTGCTGCATATTGTTGGTCAGCGCCACCGAATAAAATTCTCCCACGGAGTTATCGCCCACCAGCACACAACTCGGATATTTCCAGGTGATAGCAGACCCCGTCTCGACCTGCGTCCAGGAGATCTTCGAGTTTTTGCCCGCACAAAGGCCTCGCTTGGTCACAAAGTTGTAGATACCGCCTTTCCCATTTTCATCCCCTGCAAACCAGTTTTGTACGGTGGAATAGTTGATTTCGGCATCATCCAGGGCGACCAGTTCAACAACCGCCGCATGGAGCTGATTGCTGTCGTACATGGGGGCAGTGCAGCCTTCCAAGTACGTCACCGAACTGCCCTCTTCAGCCACAATCAACGTGCGCTCAAACTGACCAGAGTCGCCATTGTTGATGCGGAAGTAGGTGGATAGATCCATCGGACATTTAACGCCCTTGGGAATATACACAAAGGACCCATCGCTAAACACAGCGGAATTCAGGGCCGCGAAATAATTGTCAGCAGCGGGAACAACAGAGCCGAGATACCTCTCAATGAGTTCGGGATGCTCGTGGATCGCCTCGGAAATAGAGCCGAAGTAAATACCGTGTTTGGCCAGGTCCTTTTTGTAGGTGGTTGCAATGGAAACGCTATCAAACACGGCATCCACAGCAACGTTTGCCAGGCGCTTCTGCTCGGACAGGGGAATGCCCAACTTTTCAAAGGTGTCAAGCAGCTCAGGATCCACCTCGTCCATGCTGTCTAGCTTCTTAGGCTGCTGCTTGGGCGCAGAGTAATAAATAATGTCCTGGTAATTGACCGCTGGGTAACGCACGTTAGGCCAGTCGGGTTCGGTCATGGTCAACCATTTCCGATAAGCCTTGAGCCGAAACTCCAGCATGAACTCGGGCTCGTTTTTCTTAGATGAAATCAGCCGGACAATGTCCTCGCTGAGACCGCGAGGAATGACGTCCGACTCGATATCAGTAACGAAGCCGTACTTGTAGGGCTGGCTGACGACAGATTGAACGCTACTCATGGACAGCTCGATGAAATTAGACGCTGAATTCAAAAACGGGAAAATGGCTGAGGTCGTGACTTGACCAGAAGTTGACCCTATTGGGCTGACCGCTACTGGCGGTCGACCAG
>JBCBOC010000388.1:0-4681 GCA_039821475.1 Cyanobacteria bacterium J06632_22
CAATCGTGCTATCTACGACGGTAACGCGTTCTGACTCCAGTGGCCGTCGATAAAAACACTTAAGTAATATCAACACAGATTGTTAGCAATCAGCAATGCGAAGACCGACACCTTCAAAGAGTCTTTAATTCAGAGCATATAATTCCTTCAACAATCCTATGCTGAGTCGCTTGATTAATGGGCCCATAGCAAGCGTAATGGACATTACAGCCGTCGGAATCAGAATCTAATTCTAGGCTCTTTGACGATAAGGTGCCCTCGCTGAAGCGAGATGTCAGTATTTCTCCCCACTGAGGATAAAGATTGGGTTAACTGCTCGCAGAACCTGGGAGGTGCCGCGGGTTTCAAGACGATTGACCACTGGCTGTGTCGCCTCAATATTCTGGACCTGTAGTGCAGCAAATGTCGTGGAAATGGCCTGTAGCGTATCAAAGTTACTGGCCGTGGCCACAATCCGGCCTGGGGTTGTGAGCCTTGACCAGGCTTCGGTTAATAGCAATTCGAACTGCCGTCCCCCCTCAATTAACACACAGCTGGGTTGGTGGGGTAGATCGTCAAAGCATTCTGGTGCATTACCCACAATGACCTCTACATTCAGAACACCAAATCGCTGGCAGTTAGCTTTAATGAGTGTGGCTACTTCCTCATCTCGCTCTACAGCAACAATTTTTCCCTGGGGACTCAGCAGTCCGGCTTCGACGGCGACAGTCCCGGTCCCGGCACCAATATCCCACAGCACGGCATTCGGTCGAAGACGCAGTGCGCCAAGGAGCATCAGCCGAATTTCGCGCTTGCTCATAGGAATACCGGGCAATTGCTCAAATAAGGCATCCGGTATCCCCGGGGTAACGTAGGGCCACAGTTCAGACATGGGCAGATAGACCGGGTTAGGGTGACGAGGATCTCAGGGAGAAGGTCTTAACGAGAGCTAATCTACCAGGACGCGTAACTGCTGTAACTGCGGATCGCTCTGCCCTGTGAGATGGGCACCGGCCGCTTGATGATGCTTCAGCTGGGCCAATGCAGTTGCGGTAATCACCTCTCCGGCTATCAGGGTAGGAATACCGGGCGGATAGGGGCAAATGGTATCTGCACTGAGACGTCCAACTGCGGCTTCCCAGGGGCAACTCTGGGTTGGGGCAAAGAAGGCCGTCCGTGGCGATTGGGCGGGTACAGCGACGGAGCACGATAGCTCTGCTGGGGAAAACTGCAGTGTTGACCACTGCGGGGTGGGGGTTTGCGATCGCAATTGGCAGAGTTGCTGACAGCCCGCAACCAGCTGGTCAATATCGGCAGCAGTATTGCCCAGGCTGATAATAAAGGTCAGGGTTTGGGCCGCAGGTAGCTCTGCAGTGACCCCCCGCTCATGCAAAAATTCATCCGCCGCCCAACCCGTCAACCCCAACCCCGCTACGCTAATTGTCAGACGAGTTTGATCCCAGCGCTGCCCCTGCGCCAGCGGCTGACCTGTTAAAACGTCGATCCCCGACAGTGTACTTAGCTGAGCCGCCGCAGATTCTGCTAGCGCTAGGGTTTGGGACATGAGTTTAGGACCGTCTGTCGCCATTTGGTGGCGAGCGGCATCCAGGGAAGCCAACAGTAAATAGCTAGGACTGGTGGATTGGGTCAGCTGTAAAGCCTGGGCCAGACGGGCACCATCAATGCGATCGCTACCCCGATGCAGTAACGCCGCTTGAGTCAGGGCAGACAGAACCTTGTGGGCAGACTGCACCACAAGGTCTGCCCCAAGCGCCAAAGCGGGCTGGGGCAATTCCCGATGAAAGGCAAAGTGGGGACCGTGGGCCTCATCCACAATCAGAGGAACACCATGGGCATGGCAACACCGGGCAATCGCATCGATATCTGCACAGATGCCCTCATAGGTGGGTGATACCACCAGTACTGCCCGGGTATCTGGGTGCTGCGCTAGGGTCGTTGCGATCGCACTCGCCGAAACCGCCAGCGGTATCCCCCAGTCTGCTCGGTACTCCGGCATCACATAGACGGGCATCGCACCGCCGAGCACCAGGCCAGAAATCACCGAACGGTGGGCATTGCGCGGCACAATCACCTTATCCCCCGGATTACAGACGGCCAGCAGCGCCGCCTCTAACCCACAGGTTGAGCCATTGGCAAGAAACCAGGTTTGCTGAGCCCCAAAGGCTTCAGCCGCTAAGGTTTGAGCCTGCTGGATGACGGTGGTCGGGGCAAATAAGTTATCGAGCTCTGGCAGTTCTGGTAAGTCAGCCTGGAAGGCCTTTTGCCCCAACACCCGTCGATGCCAGGACGAAATGCCCTGACCGCGTTTGTGTCCCGGGGTATAAAAAGCCGCCTGGGGTCGCGCCGCACAGCGCGCTAGAGCAGCCATCAAGGGCGCATCATGCTGAGAAGGCATCAAAAAAGGCAAAAAAAGAAGGGCCTAAGCCCTTCTTATCCAAACAGATTGCATCAGATGCACAATGCGTCGGTACTCAAAACGTAACCGTGGACATCGCGAGATGACCTAGCGGCGCATGTTGCGAGCCATGTTGCGGAACATGTCCATGCTGGTATCCGGCGTACGCTTAGCCGTGGTCGACTCAGGCTGGGGTGCACTGTCCGACACAGAGGGTTCAGACGCAGCCGGAGCAGGCGCTTCAGGTGCCGCGGGCGCGGGCGCCGGAGAAGAGAACGATGCCGTAGAGACAGCTTTCTTAGGCTTAAAGGCCTCTTCTTCAGACACTTCCTTAGCACCCATGGCTGAGATGCTCTTAACGCTTTCAAGCTCTTCAGTTTGGCCCTTTTTCTTAGCAAAGGTCCGCTTTACGGTCTTACTGGTGCGCATATAGTCAATGTCACCGAAGGTCTTAGCATCGTCCTCAGAAAGGAAAAACGCCTCTTTAGGTTGGTCGGGGTTATTATTACCGCCAAACAGTCCTCGAATAAATCCGGTCATGGTGAAGTGCCAATTGTGAGCATTAGTTACCCTTATGTTAACTTTTACCCGCCCTTCTCAGAAATCAAATTTGTGAGGGGTTGTGCATAAAGTTTCTGTAAACCTCCTAGGCCAGCAGCGGCGTGGTCAAGAAATCATCAATCTCAGCCACCGTCGTCAGGGTATCTACAGGGCCTAATGGGGTCTCTAATGCTGCCGTGACACGACCATTATCGAGGGTCAGCATGCCCGTCGTAGCCGTCAGGAAATCGATGGCGTCGGTGGTCAGATCGACGAGCGAGAAGGCCGTGTCAAAGCGTCCCAACGGACTAACAATATCGGCGATCACTTGCCCTGAGGTGATAGTCAACGAACCTGCGGTTTCCGCCTCAAACCCTTCTACTATCTCACTGGCCAGTGGGCCTAAGTCAATATCGGTCGTGATTGTGCTCGGAATCCCTGCAAAGCCAAAATCAGGCACCGCAACTGACAAAGACGCCATGCCATCCGCTAAAGTCACCTCACCAGACAGCATCTCTAAGTCCAGGGTAATGGCACCAAAGAAGCCCAACGGCACGACCACCAGCCCCGCGGCCAGATCCAGACGACCGGGTAGCTGACCCAACGGTGAGTCTAGATCAAAACGAATGATCGCATTTGGCGAAAACTCGTAATCCACGCCCAGATCGCCCAGCGGAGTATTCAGGTCCACGTTCAGGTCGCCACCTGCAAAGTCAACGCTTCCGGTCACAGCCCCCAAGGTAGTGGGGATATCTACGGCGAACTGACCGTTCGTAAAGGGCACAACGACATCAGCCTGATTCAGTAGGGTAAAAATTGCACTCTCTAGCAAACTGCCCGCATCCACAGCCGTATCAAAGGTACGACCATCATCCAGGGTTAGGACACCAGAAAACACATCGTCAGATAGGGTGGCGGTGGCGGTCAACGTCTCAGCCTCATCCCGCAGCGATTCCAGGAAAGTCATCCCATCTAACACGATAGATTCGGTTCCCTCTGCAGTGATAACCGATCCCGACAGCACACCGCTATCCAGCAGCAGCAAGCCACTCGCAGTTTCCAACCGCGAGATCGTACGATCAAAGGCCTGACTGAAGCCAGGGCTAAAAATTTCAACTAAGCTGACAGGCGTCGCGGTATCCAGGGTGGTTTCGCTAGCATCCGCGGGCGGCGTTAGGCCAAAGGCCGCAGCCAAATCACCCAAATTCAAAGAATCCAGCGCATCGGTATCTTGCTCAAAGCGGGCATCAACTGCCGACAAAACATCAAGAATCATAGGTAGTTGCTCTCTGATATATTGCATCGCTCACTTGACCGGCGCACATTGTATAGCGCATACCGGTCAAGACAGGTCTGGCGTTCAAGTGCCTGGGATAGTCGCCCCATGACCCGCCGTTGCCATAAAAAGGATTTTATGGCGACAGCTATGCCATCCAATACGGCTATCGCTCAATCCCAGAGCACGCCATGACGCGCAACCCGGCTCATCCTTTTCGCGGGTTGCTATAACAAGCCGGTCAAGGGAGTCGCAAACTTCAATGGCATTGAACCTTGCTCTATAGCAGCCGCCAGATCCGGTAGGACAAAGCGACCCCGCTATCTTTTTGGACCATTTCGCAGTGTGCCAAGCGGGATAGCCGCACTTGGTGACCTAACGTAAATGGCGAAGACGAAAAACCGCACAAAAACAACAATTTAACTGGATATAGCAGACGCAGCGAAGCCCCAATCACGCGACTGCGACGC
>JBCBOC010000719.1:0-2500 GCA_039821475.1 Cyanobacteria bacterium J06632_22
CTGGTTGCGCTCACGCTCAGGCTGAACAAATCGAGTAAACAGGTAAAAGGCCAGGCCAATGCCCGCAATGGCTGCAATAATGCCCAGCACCTTGGGTGTCATTTCGATGCCAAACACCACCGGATATGACGGTTCAGCATCAAAATCTTCACCATCGGCTGGAA
This sequence comes from Cyanobacteria bacterium J06632_22, assembly GCA_039821475.1. Taxonomy (GTDB): domain Bacteria; phylum Cyanobacteriota; class Cyanobacteriia; order Phormidesmidales; family Phormidesmidaceae; genus CAWUKV01. The sequence continues at coordinate 165 of JBCBOC010000719.1, forward strand.
TAAAATCTCCGCTAACAGTCATTATTCAAGGGCTCCTGTCTCTAAAAGGGCTTGCAAGCGAGAAGCCAAACCGACCGAGGCTTGTTGACCCTCAAGTTCAGCGAGTAAACGATCAAGCTGATCGACAGGGACACTCTCAACATTGCCGTTAATGGTGTAACTCACCAATTTCAGAGGCTCGTCACGCTCAGCATCGCCAGGGCACGTCCCCAGCACCTCATCACCTAAGTTAGAGGTCTGAATTTTAACCGTATCCCCTACCAAGAAAGGAGAGTTTTTCAGGGTCAGCATGAAGTCGTTGACATCATCAAAGGAACAAGCCGTGCCCTGGATTGCAATTCCTCCTGCTGGCGGTGTAACAGGCTCCCCACCTTCCGGCGGGGCAACTGCTTCGCCATTCGTCTGATTAACGCTCCTCAGCTGAGTACGGGTAGGAATGCGATTTTGCACGTCTTGCACAATCGCAGACCAAGGACGAATCCGAGCGAATACCCCCGCTAACGCTTGGCTTTCTGCCCGGGCCGCAGCCGTCTGCTGCTTAATGGTTTCAACTTGGGCTAGCCGCTGCTGTAGCACCGCCAGTTGACTATCCAACTCAGCCTGACGCTCTAGCAAATCGGCCTGGCGATACTTAAGAAAGCCATAAAATCCACCGACCCCAGCCAGTGCCGCAATCATCACCCCCAAGCCAATGAACAGCGGTGTTCGACTACCCGACGGGGCAGCCGGCCCCCGAGGGGCCTGAGACACCTCTATCTGCCGCTCTTCCCGATCTTTTAAGAAATTAATGTCAACGCCATACATGCCTCACACCTCCCGTAGCCCTAGACCTAAAACCGTTGCCAAACCAGGACGCTGTGCTGCCGCAATATCATCATTGACATCAAGCGATAGCGCCGAGATCGGATCAATGGGGCTGGCTGGCAAACTGAGCCGCTGAGCAAAGAACTCGTCCAGCTGACCAATAGAACTGCCTGGCCCCGCCAGCAGTAACTGCGCCACTTCCATGTCTTCACCCTGGTTCAGGTAAAAGTCAATGGAGCGCCGCAGCTCATCGGAAAGTTCACCGAGCACTCGCAGCATTGCCGCAGTACCGGGGTTAGTCCCCCCAACTTGAGGTGTTCCCACGCTATCCATTTGAGTCGAAGGCACCGTCATGCCTTGCAAGAGCTCGGTATTGCGTGTCGGCGGCAAGTTCATGGCTCGGCTGAGCGCACTTTGAATTTGATACGTCCCAATGGGCACCGTACGAGAAAAGTGAGGAATGCCATCGACCACGATGGAAATCTCAGTGCTCTCAAATTCAATATCGACAATCGCGGCTGCCTCTTGAGGCGTAAACTGCCGCAGCTGCTCACGAATGGTCCGAATCAGGGCAAAGCTGCTGGTTTCTAAAACATTGAGACTCAGGCCAGCCTGCTGGAACGTATCGATGTAGGTGTCTGCAACGTCTTTTTTGACCGCAACCAGCAGCACCTGAACCTTCTCGATGCCATCCTCATCAACAAAGAAACCCAGCTTTTGATAATCCACATCGGCCTCTTCACGGGGGAAGGGCAGATACAAGCTCGCCTCCTGGTTCAGCACCATTTCGCGGAGCTCATTATCATCCAGTTCCGCCGGCACCGGAATAACCCGGGTAATAGCCCGTCCTGGAATGGCCGTTGTCGCACGCTTAATTTTTAATTTGCTCTCAGCCAGGGTGGATCGCAGCGCCTCGGCCATGGCAATGGAGTCCACGATTTGTCCCTCCTCAAAAATCCCCTCTGGGATTTCTGCCGAGGCCAGCGTCTCTAACTTTAACTTTTGCCCCTGCTTGCGCAGACGAGCGACGTTTATCCGTTCTGGCGTGAGTTCAACACCAGCACCAGGGGGCGTTCTCGAAAAGAGTGACTTCAAACTATCCACAGCTTCGTCCGCGTATTGCGATCAAGGTTTCGTTAAACAGGCGCTTCCAGAGCATTGAAGTGCCCGACCTAAGGGCCAGACCATACGTTGCAACTACCGAAAACAAATCAGCGGCAAATGGCCACTGTTACGAACATAAAACAGCTTCAACAACAGGCAGCTACATTCGTTTATTTAGGAATACAGATTGCCCAAGAAAAACCTCAAAACATACAGTTTTGATTAAATGCTCTAGGTTCTTATTCAAAGATAGCTGGGTCCCGGATTGAACCCCAACATTGAGACCTATGAAATAGGCACCCATGAGAACTTGAGCACGGTCTAAAAACGAGTCTCATCTCAAATAAATGAAAGCCGTTTTTAGACCGTGCTCAAGTTCTCATGGGTGCCTATTTCATAGGTCTCAATGTTGGGGTTCAATCCGGGAC
>JBCBOC010000077.1:0-9745 GCA_039821475.1 Cyanobacteria bacterium J06632_22
CTACCCCGACCCAAGCCAATGAAGAGGTTCAATTTGACTTCTCTAGGCAGCAGGGATCTGGGGGAATGATGGATGACAGCATGAATTACGAGGGGCCGCAGGAAGGCTCCGACATGGGCCAAGGCGGAACAAAAGAAGACGAGGATCAGCAAGAGATGATTGGCCCCAGAGAGAAAGCTGAGAGAGCCTCGGAAGAGAAAAAAACATCGTCAGGTGGGAGCGAGACAAAAGCGGAGCAGCAGGCACCTAATGAAGAACTAATAGAGGAAGAACACGACGAGGCGTATGACGAATATGAGGATGGTAAAGCCCAAAATAGTTCAAGAGATCAAGAGAAAAAAGATAACCGGCCTGGAGGGTTAGGGATAAAGACGAGAGGCCCTAAGCCTGAGTCAGTGCCTGAACCCGGCACGCTGTTAGGACTGGGAGTATTAGCCTCTAGTTTAGGGCTGCTTAAGCCGCGTTAGAGGGCTGCATATTCCAGACTGTGCCCTGGATAAACACCATCGTCGTGAGCTGTCACAGAGGCTTAGCCTCCGACAGCTCATGCTCAGCAATCAAAGCAATAATGCCTCATTCCGCTGTGACATTCACCTAGCGACGCAGCAAATTTTATAGTGCTCACCACTTTGCTTAGAACATCTTTGACCTCCAAGTTCCCAGTATTGGAGCCAAGTGGTCCGCAACCGCGCACAAATGTATGTGGCGGTTGCTATACAAATCCATATAGCGTTCTCTTTTGTCGTATGCCCTTGCCCTGATCTGCTCACCCGGCAATGGCTCCGGCCCGGCAATCCCGCAACCACAGCGTCACCCCCCGCCCCACACTGCCATTACTGCTTTCCTGTGGTGGCAAAATAGGTCGAGCACTGTCCCGGGCATCAATGGCCGAAAACATAGACACTAGCCGCCAGCCGTCTTCTACCGGGGCAAGAAACAACCAGTGATAGTGAACAATCTCCGTGAATGCCGTCTGGTTATACGTTCGCTCTAGCGTTGTAAAAAACAGTTGCTCTAAGCTATCTCCTACCGCACTATCTGTTGTGTAAATTCGGTCTGTAATGTCCAGCGGGGCGGCCTCCGACTGCCCCGCCAACAACACATAGCTAGGTCGGTATTGCGACAGCGACGGATCCGCCGTTACAGCAGGCACCTCTCCTAGGCTGCGCTGCAGCACCCGGTTTGCATAGGTGGGAAGGTCTCTAATCAACAGTGGGGTCAGGTCAGCCAAATTAGTCGGACAGGCGATAGAGTCTCGCAACGGCCCCCGCAACACGCGGGGAGCGTCGAGCTCGTCCACGGAAGGTACTGCGTCAGGAGCTGAGCGAGGCGCTTCCGACGGCGACGGTGAATCATCCTGGGGATTCTCCAACGGCGGCAATTCCGGCAACTGAGCCACCGCTGGTAAAGCAACAATCAAACCCGCTAGCAGGCCACTTGCTACAGCCAGTCGCATCTGCCACCCTCGTTTCGCCTTTCCCTTTCCCCTTTTCTCTTTCCTCATTCTCCCAGCTCAACACAAATGAGATCAAAAGCTGCCACCGGGTCTTCTGCTTGGGTAATCGGTCGGCCAATCACCAAGTAGTCCGCCCCTGCCTGCACCGCTTGGACCGGAGTCATCGCCCGCTGCTGATCATTTTTGGCTGCCCAATGGGGTCGCACACCAGGGCACACCAGCAAAAAGTCGTCGCCACACACCTGGCGGAGTTGCTGAGCCTCCTGCGGAGAGCAAACAATGCCGCCAAGGTTGCTGTCCTGGGCCAGTAGGGCCATTTGCAGAGCGTAGTCGGTGAGTTCCAACGGAATTTTGAGTTCAAAGGCCAGGGCGCGGGAATTGATGCTGGTGAGCAGGGTCACGGCAATGGCAGTCGGCGGTACTTTGCCAGCTGCCGTGGCACCATCTTGCAAAGCCTGTTGCGCAGCCGCTAAGGCAACTTTCCCAGCCGGCGCATGGAGCGTGAGCAGGTCCACACCATAACCAGCGGCGGCGCGGCAGGCCCCTGCCATGGTATTGGGAATGTCGTGGAGTTTAAGGTCGAGAAAAATCTTTTTGTCTCGGGCCTTGAGCTGACTAAGAATGCTGGGTCCAACGCTAACGAAGAGTTCTAAGCCCACTTTCCAAAATTGAACCTGGGGCAGACGGTCGACCAGGGCTAGGGCAGCGGCTTCGCTGCTAACGTCAAGCGGGACAATGATGCGGGAAGCAGGGGATAGAGTCATGGTCATAGGGGGGTGGCCACGTTTTTGGGAGGGTGCCAGAGGTTGTGTTAAGTGCCAGAGGTTGTGTCAAAGGAGTAGCCCACCCATCACACCGGATTATGGGACTAACCGAACGAACTTTTTCTTACCGACCTGCAATACCTTACCGGCTAGCTCGTCCGGCGTTTCAAAAATCTGGTTAGGGTCGGTGACTTTTTCTCCGTCTAGGCGTACGGCTCCCCCCTGAATCTGACGGCGACCGTCACTGCTGCCACTGCACAGGGGCGTAGCACCCAACAGGTAAAAGATTTTTGCCGGGAAGTTCACCTCCGCTAAAGAGAACTCGGGGACGGCCTCGGCGCTGCCTGCGTTGCCCTGAACTAGGGTCATCGCATCTTTTTGAGCCTGTCGAGCCGCGGCCTCACCGTGATACTGACGGGCCACATCCAGGGCCAGCAATTTTTGCTGTTCCCGTGGGTTATCGGGTAGCTGGTCTAGGGGCAGTTTGGTCAGCAGCTCAAAATAATCACGAATCAGGCTGTCGGGGGTCTTTTCCAGCTTGGAGTACATCGATAGCGGATCCTCTTTAAGACCGACATAATTACCCAAGGACTTAGACATTTTCTGGCTGCCGTCGGTCCCTAACAATAGCGGCAGCAGTAGACCAAACTGAGGAGACTGGCCAAAATGACGCTGTAGGTCGCGTCCCACGGCAAGATTGAATTTCTGGTCGGTGCCGCCCAGCTCCACATCGGCTTCCAAGGCGACCGAGTCATACCCCTGCAATAGCGGATAGAGAAACTCGTGCAAGTACACCGGCGTACCTTGCTCGTACCGTTGCGCAAAGCCCTCTTTGGCCAGCATCTGTCCGACCGTCATGGTCCCCAGCAGCGCGAGGATTTTACTGAGGTCCATACCTGAAAGCCATTCGGAGTTATAGCGAATTTCTAGACGACCGGGGGTGTCAAAGTCCAAGATGGGCCGCACCTGATCTATATATGTTTCGGCATTGGCTTTGACCTCAGCGGCAGTCAGTTGCTTGCGCACTTCAGACTTGCCAGTGGGGTCACCAATGCGAGCGGTAAAGTCACCAATTAATAGAATGGCAGTGTGCCCAGCATCTTGAAAATCACGGAGCTTTCGTACCGGGATGCTATGCCCCAAGTGAATTTCGCTGCCGGTGGGGTCAATGCCCAGCTTTACCCGCAGGGGACGATCGGTCTGTGCTAAGCGAGCCAGAAGGTTTTCACTGGGATCGGTCGACTTTGGCTGATCGGGAAAAACTTCGCTGATGCCCCGGTAGATCTGCTGAATTTCTGGAGATAGGGCAGATAGGTTGGCAGTGGTTGCTGGTGCTGAGGTCATATATCGATAGGTCGCGGTTATATCAGCTCGCGTTCTAGAGCGCGTTACGAACAGAGAATCAAAGTAGAGATTTTGACAGGTCTAATCGAGCACAGTTGCGGAAAATTGGGACCGCAGGTCCGTTACACAAAGTGGATCCAAAGATCTGTAGACATTTGGCAAGAATCCACTATAGTACGTGTAAATAATTTGTCTCACACGGTTTCACACATACCTCTTACGCGCATTTCGTATTTGCTTCCCAGGGTTTAACGGCTACAGATTGACGGCACGATAGGGCTGCAACAGGAACCAGAAGGTCCTTTCAACCTATCAAATTATGGACCGGCCAAATTTCCTGTCAGCAGCGATAGTTCACAGCGGTAGTTGGGCAGCCTTTAGGCATCTTTCGGTGGTGTACTGAATCGATGGCTCAGTAGTGTCACCAGGCTTAACCCAGACCCAACTTAAAATATCCCTCCCCCGCCATCCCGCATATCATCTCGCAAGGACGCATTTCAGCAGTGGCTACCAACACCTTTCGGCAGACGCGATCGCAAGCTCGCCCCGCTTCCAAAAAGTCCCCCAAAGCCCTCAAGCACATTCATGATGTTCTGCAAATTAGTGGCGCAACGCTGCTAACGGCCACCATGCTCAGTAGTGCCCTACTGGCGGGCGGCTTAGTGGGGTTGGCCATCAGCTTCCGTAACCTGCCCGATGTCCGTGTACTGCGCAACTACCTGCCCACGGAAACCAGCTACATCTATGACATGAAGGGTAATCTGCTGGATAGCCTCCACGATGAGGCCAACCGGGAGGTGGTAGACCTGAATGAAATGTCGCCTCACCTCAAGCGAGCAGTACTGGCCATTGAGGACAGTAACTTCTACGAGCACAGCGGCATCAACCCCACGGGCATCGGTCGCGCCTTTCTGGCAAACGTCCAGTCCGGCGGTACCACCCAAGGCGGCTCCACAATTACGATGCAGCTGATCAAGAACCTATTCTTGAGTCCAGAGCGGGCGATTAGTCGAAAAGTGGCCGAGGGAGTGCTCTCTTTACGCATTGAGCAAATCTTCGAAAAAGATGAAATTCTGGAGATGTATCTCAACCAGGTGTACTGGGGCCACAACACCTATGGCGCAGAGACCGCGGCACAGAGCTACTTCAACAAATCGGCAAAGGATTTAAACCTGGCAGAGTCCGCCATGATGGCGGGCCTCATTTCCGCGCCAGAGGCCTACAGCCCCTTCACGGATTACCAAAAGGCGAAGGAACAACAGGCCCTAGTCCTAGACCGAATGCGCAAGCTCAACTGGATTACGGCAGATGAGGCGCAGGCTGCCAAGACGCAACCCATTCGCCTGGGAGAAGTGACGTCCTTTAACAGCAGCCAAGCCCCCTACGTGACCGAGGCTGTGGTTGAAGAACTGAAGCAACAGTTCGGCGAAGAGTATGTGCTTAAGGGCGGTATGCGAGTGCAAACCACCATCGATATGGATCTGCAACGGCTGGGCGAGCAGGTCGTAGAGCAGGCCTATGTCAGGCGGTTTGGCAGTGGCCGCCTGGCAGACCAAATTGCCCTGGTGGCCATTGATCCACGAACACACTACGTCAAGGCAATTATTGGCGGTGTGGACCATGAGACCAGCCAGTTTAACCGGGCAGTGCAGTCTCGCCGTCAGCCGGGGTCATCCTTTAAGCCGTTTGTGTACTACGCGGCCTTTGCGTCGGGGCGATACACCCCCAGCAGCGCCATTGGTGACACCCCAGTGACCTACCCCGATGGGTCCAACACCTACTCGCCCAAAAACTACGATGGGTCCTTTATGGGCAGTATCACGATTCGGCGGGCGTTAGAAACCTCTCGTAATGTCCCGGCGGTTAAGCTGGGTCAGGCGGTGGGCATTGAACGGGTGATCGAGATTGCGCGAACATTGGGCATCGAAAGTCCCATGCTGGCAGTGACGTCTTTGCCGCTGGGCGCAGTAGATTTAACCCCGATGGAAATGGCCGGTGCTTACGCCACGTTTGCCAGCAACGGCTGGCACTCTACGCCAACCCTGATCGCTCAGGTTACCGATAGCCAGGGCAATGTGCTGTTAGACAATACGCCTAAGCCTCAACTGGTTCTAGATCCTTGGGCAACGGCCGCGCTCACCGATACGCTGCGAGGCGTTATCGAACGTGGAACCGCTAGAAATGCCAACATTGGCCGACCGGCAGCGGGCAAAACGGGCACCACAGATTCCGAGCGTGATACCTGGTTTGTGGGCTATGTCCCACAGCTATCGGTTGCCGTTTGGGTGGGTAACGATGATTATTCGCGACTGCCTCGAGGCGCCACGGGTGGCAGTTATGCCGCGCCGGTCTGGCGCAGCTTTATGGTTCAGGCATTGCGAGATGAACCCGTGGAAAACTTCCGACGCCCATCTGAGTTTATTCGCCCCTAGAACCAGCGAGTCGTGATAAACAAATGACCGTTGGCAATGCCAACGGTCATTTGCCTTAGGTAGGCAACACACAGCTTAGCTCAGGCTGCAGCAGCGCTTGAGCGACCCATGGGCCCACGCCGGTCATAGCGTTCCTGTTGCACGCTAGGCAACGCTCTGGCTCGGAACATTGAGTGACCCCTGGGCTGCGGAACCACTGACCCTTGAGGGCGCCGAGGCTGGGTCCAGCGCAGCAAACTCAATGTGATTGATCAACGTGGTCACAAAAGCAAAGAGCAGGAAGGGAAGCGATAGCACCAAAATCAGACCTACCGTTGCCAAGGCGTAGATAGGCTTGCTAGCCCCCATCAGCCCCAGCGCTGCCGCCAAGCTGATAAACAGGACAATCAGCCAGACGATGATCTGTCCGTAGATATCGCCAAATGTGAGTGTGCAGACGAAGCGGTATTGCTGTTTAGTATCCATAAGGGGTGAGAGATCGTGCATGAAACGGCTTAAAGTGCTATCCAGCATATCGAGCCTGCTTAATACGGCGCACGACTTCTCAACAACTTGCAAGGTTTTTATCAGGTTTAACGGGTATGTTACGCCTGGCCGGGTTAACGCTGTCACTGACCTGCCATGCTCAAAATAGACGCGAATCCCATGGCCCACCGCTATCTGCTGTTTTATAAACCCTACGGTGTGCTCAGCCAGTTCACGGACACTGAGCAACGGGAAACGTTGAAAACTTATATTCCAGTGCCTGACGTGTATGCCGTTGGCCGACTCGATCGAGATAGTGAAGGGCTCATGTTACTGACCTCCAATGGTCAACTACAGCATCGTCTCACGCATCCCAAATTCCGCCACCCTCGGACCTATTGGGTCCAAGTTGAACGCATTCCCGATGACGATAGCCTGGCCCAGTTGCGGCGTGGCGTGACGATTCGTCAGTATCATACGCTGCCTGCCCAGGTCCATCGCCTCACGCCCCCTCCAGACCTGCCAGCTCGGCATCCGCCCATTCGTTTCCGTAAACAGATACCGACGGCCTGGCTGTCGATGACGTTAATTGAAGGCAAAAACCGCCAGGTCCGTCGCATGACAGCGGCAGTTGGGTTTCCCACCCTGCGGCTCATTCGGGTGGCGATTGGACCTTTGCAGTTGGCGGCGCTCCAGCCCGGCCAATGGCGAGACCTCACATCTGAGGAACGACAGCGTATTTTGGCGTTGCGCTCGTCTCGCTGACGGTGGGGTAACCAAACATTAGTGCGCCTCAGCCAATGCCCCGCCCAATAAAGTGCCTTATCACACCTCTAGGTACCGTGCATCCTCGCTATTCTGAAGGGGCACGCAGTAATGTTGTGTTTAGGCTGCTTCCTGACTTCCCTTTTGCGCTTCCCTTTTGCGAAGACCGACAAGGGGCTCAACTATTGAGAAGAAAGCGGGCAACCTACACAGAGAGCTATGTGTGTCCTATGGCCTGTCATCCATGGCAGCCCCCTAAAAATATAGGCTTTCAAGGACAAGCCTATGACAAAGACCCTGATGGCAATTGCCGTAGGTCTGCCCTTCTCAACTGTGCTGTGGGTGTTGCCACCCAACCTGAGCTTTTTGTTGCCCTATGATCGTCTGTTCTCAGTGTCAGTCTGAAAATCCCTCTGGCCATCGCTTCTGCCAGCAGTGTGGCGCTCCGCTGAAGCTATGGCGAGCAACAGTGGCAGCAGATACCGCCGTGACAGCCTACCAACTGACATCTAAGGTCTGGTACGAGCCCGTAGCCGCCCCAGTTGCGACGGGTCTGAAGCAGGGCGACTACCTCGATATTGCCGGTCGCTATCGGTTACTAGAAGATTTATCGCTCCAGGCAGGGAGGGGACAAGCGCTAGTCACCGATAGTGAGCCCCATCAGGCCCCTCCTTTACAGCAACATATCGAAGGGGATTTGGGGGATTTGGGGCAACCGTTGCCTCGCGAACAGTGGCGTGACGCCGATCTAGCCTATCTATTGCCCGCTGCCGCTTACCCCTATCTCAAGTTACAAGAGCGATTCTTTCCGGCGATTCCATCGGTGCATGGGGCTTGGGTGACGCCCGAACGCAGCATCGTGGTGATCGAAGACCGTAGCGATTTGCCCCCCCTGTTCGAGGTTTGGCGCTCTGCTGACTTCAATGCAATACAGCAGGTGCACTGTCTCTATGCCATGGCAGAGCTTTGGGAAGTTTTGGCGGAGGTTCAGGGGCAGGGGAGTTTGCTGAAGCTCGACAATCTTTACATGGATGAAGACCAGATTTTTTGTCTGGGCAGCATTGAGCAAACAGCAGGCGACCGAACGCTAATCGATCTCAGCTTGCTGTGGCAGTCCCTGTTGAGCGCGGCGCAGACGCCTCTCATGGCGCTACAGGAACTCAACCAGCAACTGATTTCTGGTGAAATTATCGATGTGAATCAGTTAAAGGATCTATTGGTCGATATCGCGGACGAACTTCACCCCAGCGATGTCGATGATCCCGATGCGTCAGGCGATTTGGAGATGGTCGATCCGCTGGCTGCGATCGCACTGGCTGAAACAGCGCTGCCACCGGACAGTGAACCGGTCGATATGCCCACCATGGTCCTGCCGATGAAATTAATCGGCCTAGAGGAAGCAGGATTGACCCATGTTGGCCAACAGCGTGACCATAACGAAGACGCTTACTTTATTCAGTCGGCTCTGCGCAAGCAAGATAGCCCTAAGGGTCAAAAGCTAGAGGCCCAGTGTTTATACATCTTGTGTGATGGCATGGGTGGCCACGCCGGTGGCGAAGTGGCCAGCGACCTCGCGGTTAAAACCCTACAGACCTACTTCACACAAAACTGGTCGGGCGAGCTGCCCGCAGAATCGCAGATCAAAGCAGCCATCGGTGAAGCCAATCAGGCCATTTACGATTTAAACGAAGCCGAGTCCCGTACAGGGGCCGCCCGCATGGGGACAACCTTAGTGTTGCTCCTCCTGAGCAACACCCAAGCGGCCATCGCCCATGTGGGGGACAGCCGCCTGTATCGATACACCCGTCGTCTGGGCCTGCAACAGCTCACGGTTGATCATGAAGTGGGACAGCGGGAAATTCAACGGGGCGTGGAACCTGCCATTGCCTATGCTCGGCCTGACGCATACCAACTCACCCAGGCCCTAGGCCCACGAGACAACACCGAGCTAGACCCCAGCGTTACCTTTCTAAACTTCACCGAAGATACGCTGTTGCTCCTCTGTTCGGATGGCCTAAGCGATCATGACCTCATTGAAACCCACTGCCAGAGTCATATAGACCCCTTACTACGCGGTCCCAAAAACACAGAGGAAGGCGTAGCCGATCTGATTGACCTCGCCAATGAAATCAACGGACATGACAACATCACTGCCGTTGCCGTAAAGCTCAAGGTCAAACCCAACATGGACCATCTGCAGATGGGCTAGTTCAGCATTGGTAGTCTCTGCCTAGAACAAGCTTTAGTCTTCGTCCCAAGCCTCCACGGCCAAGAGTTCACCCACCGGATCCCGCATGGAGAAATCAAACGCTTCTAGCTCTGATTTCCAATGGGGCCAGCGATCGCCAAACAGGAGCGCCATCTTCCATAGATGGTCACTTGTCTTTACCGCACGGGTATCTACCAGCGACTTTACTTGACGCTGAAATTTAGCCATCGGATGCTCCACCAACGGCTTAACAATCGTTTGAGTCATAGAAGAATGTTCAGTTGTATGAGTTTTGTGGTTGTCGAATCAG
>JBCBOC010000537.1:0-3575 GCA_039821475.1 Cyanobacteria bacterium J06632_22
AAAGCTAAAGATTTGGGTCATGCCAGTGAAATAGTGATGGGTGAATCGTGAAGTAGCGTTTGGCCTTAAGCCCCTTTCGTTTGTGGCGGTGAAGTGAAGACGTTCGACTATAGCAACCGCCACAAACGTTTGTGGCGGTTGCGGGCCACTGGGCTCGGTTGCTTTCCTTAAAAAAAACAAACTGCACACTGTTTTACACCAGGCTTTACACCAGACGCTGCCGCAGTTTGGCCGATAGTGTATCGATAATGGCAACGGTAGTAACCAGCAAAATTAGCATGGCGCAGACGTTTTGGTACTTAAAGGCACGAAAACTCTGCACTAAAGAGACGACGATGCCTCCCGCACCAACAATCCCTAAAACTGCCGCAGAGCGGACATTCGCCTCAAAACGGTACAGGACAAACGACGTCCACAGCGGCATCACCTGGGGAATCACGCCAAAGATAATCTCTTGGAGCTTGGATGCACCCGTCGCCTGAATCCCTTCCACTGGGCCTGGATCAATCGCTTCAATCGCTTCAGAAAACAGCTTGCCCAACGTTCCTGCGGTATGAATAAACAATGCCAGCACCCCTGCAAACGGACCCAAGCCAACGGCCACAATAAAGATCAGGGCAAAAACAATTTCATTGATAGCCCGCATGGCATCGTTAAATCGCCGCACCACAAAGACAACTGGAAAAGGTGCAATATTCTCAGCTGCCACCACCCCCAGCGGCACCCCCACAATCGCAGCCATGACGGTGCCCCAAAGCCCCATAGATACCGTTTCAAAGATGTCTTGAACGTAACCCTGAGTCGGCAGGCAAAGCTGTGTCATCCCCAGGTTAATGGCAATATCTCGCCGGGGGCATTCTTCTGGGCGCAGGCGGGGGAAGCCCGCATGGGAGAAATCCGGTGGGAAATAGCGGCTGACATATTCTGCCATGTTGCCCCCACCCTGGAACAGCTCTCCAAAGCTCAGATCACTGATTTGGGCAGTGTAAATGAGGATTGCGATCGCAACCACCACAGCCACAATACGCCACGGCGTCACCAGGGGACGCTCCCGCGCTAACATGGCCTGCACCGCTGGCGAAACAGAATATTCAGACACTGACGGTTTAGAGGATGAGTCAGGAACGTTCATAAAAAAGGCTAGACCCCAGAGCGGGAATGCATCAACGAAGTATCAACAATCGAAAAAAGAACAATCATCTCTAGCGATTGAGGCCCTCTAGCATTTTATTAATCTCATCTAGCTTCTGGTCTTTGTCAGCCGCGCTGAGCGTGTCGTCGTTTTGAACTTCTAGCAGCTGTTTACTGTACTCCAGTTCACGAACCGTATCCCAAATGGCATCGTCTGCAGGGTCGAAACCAGAGGACTCTAAATCTGCCAATACGGTTTGATTGTCGTAGCCCAAGATAAATGTTTTGATTTCTTCTTTGAGACAGTCGGGTAAGTCAGCTCGATAGGCCAACGGATCGCTGGGGATGATCGGTGATGTCCAAATTATTTGAATCTTTTCTAAGGCGTCAGGTGCAAGCGTTTCTAAGCGAGCAAGATTGTCGCTATTATTTGTGGCCACATCAACCTGATTTTCAGCCACGGCCAACGCGGTCGCCTCATGGCTGCCCGCAAAGATCAGCTCGGCAAAGTCCTCTTCTGGCACAATGTTGTTTTGGGCAAACACATAATAGCTCGGCACCAAAAAACCAGACGTGGAATTAGGATCATTAAAGGCGAAGGTTAAATCGCCCGCATTTTGTACGACGTATTGGTCGCCATTACCGGCGTCCAGGTCAATCTCTTGAAGAATAGGATTGTCTTTACTGGTAATGAGGTAAGAATAATAGCCCTTTGATCCATCAGACTCAACGCTCTGCGCAAACGCTTCGGCATTCGATCTTGCCGCAGCTTCAATGTATGACTTGCCACCATACCAGGCAATTTGAATTTTATTCACGCCCATCGCTTCGATGATCGCCGCATAATCTGTCGCGAAGAAACCAACAACTTCACGTCCCAGAGCCTCGGACATGTCCTCAAAAATCGGCGTCCACAGCGGTTCTAATGTCACCTGTGATTCCGTGGGATACACGCCAAACTCCAGAGTTTCAAACTCAGGGGCACACACACTGCCGTCTGCCGCCGTTGGCGCACTGTCACTGTCTGCACGGCTGCAGGCAGACACCATTCCTATGCTCAATACAGCGATCAGTGACAGTGCAGAAAAACGTTGATACTGTTTCGTCATCATGGTTGAGTCAATCAATAAAAGTCAATCAATAAAAAAAGAAGAAAAAGAGAACGCTGGCACAGCCCTGTCAGGCTGCCGCTGTTAGGGCCTACAGCGTTAACGCTTCACCATGGCCCCGCAGCACCAGTTCTTCTGCGGCAGCACCATAAATATGTCCTAGGCGGCGATCGTCCAAATCTGCCGTGGGGCCGTCAAAGCACACTTCGCCGTCCCTCAGGGCAACAGAACGCCGAAAGTAGGCGCGTACCATTTGCACCTGATGCAGCGAAGTGATCACGGTTAACCCTTGTTCTTGGTTGAGTTCGGTCAACAGTGCCATGACCCGTCGGGCCGATTCGGGGTCCAGAGAGGCAATGGGTTCATCAGCCAAGATAATCTTGGCGCCTTGCATCAGGCAGCGTGCGATCGCAACCCTTTGCTGCTGCCCCCCAGACAGGGTCGAAGCCCGCTTATAAGCCTGGTCGAGAATGTCGACCCGTTCCAGGGCCGACAGCGCCTTTACCTTTTCGACCTGGGTAAAACGGTGACAGAGAGAGCGGGCTATCGACACATTGGCCAGATTGCCCACCAGCACATTCTCAAGGACGGTCAGCCGACTGACCAAGTTGAACTGTTGGAAAATAAAGCCAATCTCACTGCGCAGGCGCCGGACACGGGAATGCAGCTTGCCGTCCGCTTGCAACACACTGCCAAAGATCGAAATGCTGCCGCTATCAGCTGGATGCAGTCCATTGATATGGCGTAGCAACGTTGACTTGCCCGATCCCGAAGCCCCCACCAGGGCTAACATTTCCCCTGACTGTACAGAGAAGGACACCTGCTTCAGGGCCTGCTTGCCGCGAAAAGATTTCACAACATTGTGGACCTCAACAGCGGCCACAGCTCCCGGCTGTGCACTGTTCTGTAAAGCGGATGACGGCTTTTCCATATGCATCGGGCAAACGTTATACATTGAGCGAAATACATTGAGCGAAATATTGGTGCTTAGGACGCCTCCGCTGACGCCAAAGATTAGACCGCCTGCGGTTAGCAGGCGTCGCCCCCAGCCTCAGGCAAACGCATCCTCTAGTCTATGCTTAAGGTTGAATTATGTAGTGGTAAAGAAAGGGTTAAATTAGCGAGCGGTTAATTTTTCATGGGTTCTATAGCAACCGCCACAAACGTTTGTGCGCGGTTGCGGGCTACTTGGCTCCAAGACCAAGGGTTTCACAGCCAGAACTGTCCTAAGCGCTTGGCCCAACACGGTGCGCTGGGTTAACCCTGGAAGAAAATACGCCTATTGGGCCATTTTCTTAGACGCAAAGTGGCCAGCGCTATATTGCGTTCGTCGAG
>JBCBOC010000708.1:0-2566 GCA_039821475.1 Cyanobacteria bacterium J06632_22
ACACCGCTGCCACGGTTATCCCTTCGGGCAGTTCCCACTGCAGTTCTGGTTGATCGTAGGCCTCCTGGTAGGCGGCAAATAACTTGACAGTGATGTTGATCGTGCGGCTCATTGGTGCAGTCCCAGAACGTGACCTGAGCCTTAAGATAGCGCAGCCAGTCTATGGCACTGGCGTATTGCCCGGTGCACAGGTTTGGGCGTCAATTGGTGCTTGTAGCCTCTCGGCGGTGGGTGCTTCACAGACAATAGCCTTTGTATTAAAGACGCCAGGTGCCGCATCAGGGACTAGAAAAACGCCGCTGACAAAGCTTTCAGGATTGGTTGGGTTGGCGGAATAGACGTAGGTAAACGCAGCGGTTTCCGTTACCGCTATCTGAATGTCGTGGGTCGCTGTCGTTGTGGTCTTGTCGGATTCAGCAGCGTTATCGCCAATGTTCAACCCCAGGTCTCGGATGGCGGTGGCAAATTCATCCTGTTCTAAAAAGTGAGCCTGCTGGGCGCGGGCAAATGCGCCGACATATCCTTTTCCAGGATTCGCGCAGGCGCAGGCGGGCTGGGCCAAAAAGCTTGACTTCACGATCAGGCCTGCGCTGGTTGCACCGAGCAGGCCCAAGACGCCGAACCACAGAAACTTTCTTGCTGACATCAAACGTGCTGTTATTAGTGCTGCTATTTTTCTACAGGCAGTATGCCCGCAAATCCAGAATGCCTGGGAATCCAGGGGGAGTTAGGTTAAGGCTGTCACATGCCCTAGCTCATCGGGGGACATATGACTGTTTAGCACCTGCCCATCACGGAACCAGATGACGCGGTTTGTGAGGCGGGCCACCTCTGGTTCGTGGGTGACCATAACGACGGTGATGCCGGACTGGTTGAGATCCGCGAAGATGTTCATCACCTCTTGGGTGGTCTGGGTGTCTAGCGCCCCGGTCGGTTCATCGGCGAGTAACAGTAGGGGCCGGTTAACAATGGCGCGGGCAATGGCGACCCGCTGCTGCTGACCGCCGGAGAGCTGGGTGGGTTTATTGTTGAGCCGGTCGCCGAGGCCCACCTGCTGTAGAGCCAGGGTAGACCGCTCAGCCCGTTCGCTCGTCGGCACGCCTGCGTACACCATCGGCAAGCTGACATTGTCCAGTGCGGTGAGCTGGGGCAACAGGTGAAACTGTTGAAACACAAAGCCAATTTTGCGGTTACGAATGATAGCCAGATCGTCATCGCTCAGGTGAGCGACGTTTTGCCCGTCGAACAGGTACTCGCCACTGGAGGGGCGATCGAGACAGCCCACGACGTTCATCGCCGTAGACTTGCCTGACCCGGACGGCCCCATGATAGAACAGTATTCGCCAGGGGCGATGGCCATGCTGACATCCCACAGCGCTCGCACTTCGGTGTTGCCGCTGCCGTAGACCTTGGCGATATTGCGAAACTCAATTAGGTGTCCCATCGGCTGTCCTCCCTACTCCTTATTCCCTTTACGCACTCCTTAACGCCACAATCGGGTCCAGCTTGGCCGCCTGCCGTGCGGGTACGACACCAAAGAACAGGCCAATGCCACCGGAGACGCCCACAGCCAAGGCAATGGCGCTAAAGGAGGCACCCGCTTCAAAGGGGCTGATGGCCGCGATACCAACAATGCCGCCAACCCCGAGCAGGGTGCCAATAACGCCACCGGCCACCGAGAGAATAATCGCCTCAATCAAAAACTGTACGAGAATATCCTGTTGAGAGGCCCCAATCGCCTTACGTAGGCCAATCTCTTGAGTACGCTCCCGCACCGACACCAGCATGATGTTCATAATGCCAATACCACCCACTAGGAGAGAGATGCTGGCGATGGCTGCCAGCATCAGTGTCAGGGCGCCGGTAATGGTGTTGGCAATGTCTAGCAGGGTGTCCTGACTGTTAATAAAAAAGTCATCGTTGCCGTCAACAATGCCGTGGCGCAGGCGCAGTAGGTTTGTAATCTGAAACTCTGCGGTTTGCATACTCTCTTGGTCACGGGCCGAGACCGAGATAAAAGAGACTTCTATGCCGTAGGGTGACGTTTGGCCGACAATTCGGCTAGAGAGTGTGGCGATGGGAACCACCACCGCATCGTCATAGTTCAGGCCGAGGTTAGAGCCTTTCTTGTCAAGAATGCCAACCACATCAAAGGTGACGTTTCTGGCCCGAAGCTGTTTCCCAAGGGGATTTTCGCCCTCAAACAGTCGCTCTGCCAAATCTGCGCCGATGACCGCGACCCGTGCCCGTCGTCGCTGATCCAGCTGATTCAGAAATCTTCCCTGGTCTAGCTCAAAGCTGCGAACGGTCAGAAAGTCTTCATTGGTGCCCACAATGTTGGTGTTGGTATTGCGCCCTTGATAGGTGACTAGACCTTGAGTTGTGTTTTCAGGGGCGACGCCTACGACTGTTGGCACTTGAGTCGCAATGGCCTCGGCGTCGGCCACTACCAGGTTACGAGGAATTTCTAAACTGCCCAGTTCTCGAGTCTCGCGGCTGCCCGGCACAATGAAAAGCACATTGGGCCCTAAGCTTTCTAGCTGGCTGGTGAAGGAGCCCAGCGTTA
>JBCBOC010000230.1:0-6225 GCA_039821475.1 Cyanobacteria bacterium J06632_22
CACATACGCAGGATGGATCGGGTTATTCTTCCAGGTCCAGAACGATTGTGCCTTCTAACTGGACTCTAGCCGTTTCGTCGTGTGTCTAGTGTTTTTCTCCCGACGTACCGGCATCAGGCTGCCAGATCTGATCCGATTGCCATTGCAGCAGCAGCGCCACCCGCCGTTCTATCTCCTGTAGGGAGTTGCGCCGGTTGTCGCGATCGCAGCAGTCGCGGTGAGCGTTACCGTCTACCTTGCCTATGCCCTGGGATTTCTTGGTAGCATCGCCGGGAATGCCGTTCTTGCCTTTGAGCCGGGCATAGGCAACCTTTCGCCCACCAGGAGTGTAAACCTCAATCCAGATGCCAACGGGGGCCACACTACCGCTTTCCCGGATAGCAGCGGCTTGCACCTGGAGTTCGTCTAGCAGTGCTTGATAATGACTCATCTGTCGTTTGATCTTTAGATTTTCACACGACAGCTTTAGGCTAGCGGAGTTTTAGGGCGTCGTGTGTATTTCCACTTGCTTAACGACAGACCGGCGATGGTGATCGGGGGATGGGGTTGGGCTCTATAGAAATGCTGCGATCGCTTGATGTACGGTCATCTTGGCGTTTGTATTGCCAAGCGCCGTTAAGCCAGGTGCCAGATATGCCGACGGCGGTGTTGATGACCGCGTTTTACCGCGAGCTTCAGAAAGACGGGGACAAGGCGCGTGCGCTACAGGCTGCCATGTTATCGGTCAAAGTCAGTCATCCTGACCCGAAGAACTGGGCTGGATTTGTCCTGATCGGGCAGCCCAACTAGTGCCGTCAAGGGCCTATCGCTGCAAGCAAACTACGGACAGCGTATCTTTATCTACGGTCAGTAGAGGGACGAATTATGTTAAGCCCCAACAAAGTAGCCGGTGAAAATGAGGATTGGTGCTGAGCGGTCTTGAATGAAAGAGAAGTAAAGTTTGCAGGAAATACGGGACTTTTCTCCTGTATCCTAACTCTCACGGGCTTTTGGGTAATTCTGAAAATACAGGTTTATCTGTTTTCTTTAGCTTGTTTTTCTACGCCTTGTGCGCGCATCTTCATGACTTTAAAATCCTCTGCTCCTGACCCATCGACGGATCATTTCTGGCACAATCTCTCTCAAGAGTTTGCCTTTGATCAGCAGGGTGATGGGCAGATGGAGCAGCAGCTGCGGGCGATTACTGAAACCTGGATGATTTGTACCAGCGAACTCTTCGGCCTGCCGGTGCAGACAACGCTGTCCCACGGTGCGCGTCATGGTGCGCGTCATGACGCGCGCCGGCGTCCTGCTACGCAGCCTGGCGGGGCGATCTAGGACGTTGACTGTATTGTGCAGCAACGCGCGCCCGTTGCTCTACTGGTGCGCGTTAGGAACGGCGTCTGCCTGAACCCATTAGGTTTGGCCCTTGCCTGTGGGGAGCGTGATCAGAAAGCAGGTGCGTCCCGGTACGGATTCAACCATGAGGCTACCGCCATGGTGGTTTTCAATAATTCGCCGGACGATATCTAAGCCCAATCCGGACCCCTTACCCATTGGCTTTGTTGTGAAAAAGGGCTCAGTAATGCGGCTTTTGATATCGGGCGGAATGCCGGGTCCGTTATCCTCAAATTCAACCCGCACCTGTCCATTTTTCTGGCAAGTGCGGATGATAATTTTAGGCTGGGCCACGGCACCATCGGCCATGGCATCTAGCGCATTGTCGATAAGGTTAGTCCATACCTGATTGAGTTCGCTGCCCAAGGCCATCACTTTAGGTAATGTTTTGTCGTACTTACGCTCGACCTCAACGCCATGTTTGAGCTTGAACGCAAAGAGTCGCAGTGTGTCTTCTATCCCATCATGAATATCAATGTCCTGCTGGGCAGCGCGGTCCATGTACGAGTAGGACTTCATGGACTGCACTAGGGTTGAGATGCGCTCTGCACCATCGAGCCCGTTGTGGACCATGCCCATGACGTCGAAGGATAGGGCTAGCCAGCGCAGCCCCATGTCGCGCAGTTCTGTTTTCTCATGGCGCCAGGGGGCCATCAGGTGTTCCAAGGTTTCTGGGGTGATCCGTCCGGCGGCTAACGGTTCGGCCAAGGCCCAGGGCTCGGCGACACCATAGTCCTCTAACCAATCCCCTAGAGCGTCTTCGCGGTCTCCCTGGGCAAGGGGATCGTTATCTGGCTGGGCGATGGCGTCAAAGCCACGATCTCGCACGGCAAGCCATTCAGCGGTATGGGCTTCGTCCGCCTGCTGCTGACCATAGACCAGATTCATGCGCTGTAGCTCTAGCAGCGCGGGTTGAATGTCTTTAAGGACACGGACTAGGGCGGCGGCGGGGTTATTGAGTTCGTGGGCGAGCCCCGCCGACAGGGTCCCGAGGGCAGCCATTTTCTCTCGTGTCCGCACAAACGACTCGAGGCCCCTAAGACGATTGCCAACGGTGCGAAAAATGTCGCGTTCAAACTCGCGACAGCTGTGGATGACCTCTAGAAAGTCACAGCAGCTGAGCCGATAGAGGTCCGTATGGGTATCTGCCGTGAGGGTGACGGGGACACGATCTTCCGTGAGCACCTGAATCTCGCCATAAAACGATGGGCTCTCGTGGCGGCCGATGGGGATGTCAACCCCGTTGCTTTGGCGGCTGACAGTTGTCTGACCGCAAACTTGAATGAAAAAGCCCTTAACGGGCTCTCCTTCGCGGACCAGCACTTCGCCAGGGATGAGATGAACGTGGGTGGTGCGATCGCAAATCCAATCTAGGCGCTCCCGAGGCAGTGTTTGAAAGGGCTTCATCTGTAGCAGCGACTCGGCACACAGCATGGCTCTATTTCCTTATGGCGCTTTCAATGGCGCGTCATCACGTGCACGTCATTACCGCTTCTATCGCATTTGTCCTGTGTTGGAGGCGTTGCGTCGGGCTCGTTGTGTCGGGCTCGTTGCGTCGGGATTCTTGTCCTGGGATCCTTGCACGGGCAGATGACCCAGCACTGGGACATGACTCACTGAATATGGCTCACTTCGGCGGCGTCAACGTCGGTTAGACTCACGAGTCGATCGGCTTTCATGGCGAGCACGGTTAACAAAATTAGACACAGGCCAAATCCAAGGAGGACTGAGTCTTGTAGTAGTCGATATCTGGTCATAGGTTATTACCCAACTGGGCATAGGTGACTACACGCACGGTGTCGTCAATTCCCAATATAATTTGATGATTTAAAGCCAGTACAGGAGCTTGTGAAAGCTTAACTATTGGCCCAGTACCGGGTCTACTACCCATAGGGCGACCTTTTGACTGGGGTCGGTGATGGGGGCAGGTGATGGGAATCACTATTCAACGGCGGCGTTGACCAAGGCCGCCGCTTCTTGGGGTTGTCCTGAGGCTGGAAAAATTAAAATACTATCGATGTTGTTGTTGTTGAGTAACTCATCGAGTCGATGGAGCTGATGTTCTGTAATGGCAACACCTGAATATTGTTCTGCATAGGCGAGTTCGGCTTGAAAGTTGTCGTCGTTATAGACTTGAATAAATGCTCGGTCAACGGTCCAGTTCTCCCAATCTGCTGCAAAGTATCGCTTACCCCAGTAGGGGTTGTGGTGACATAGATCAAAGCTAACGTTGGGGTTGGCTGTCTTCATGGTCGCCTTGAGCTGTTGTACAAAGGCCGTTAACTGAGCCGTGCGGTCGACTTTGCCGGGCAAGTCTTCGTGGTAACCCAGGTAGTCGTCCCACTGCACGGCGTCAATGTCAGGATACTGTTGGACAAACTCAGCCAAAATGTTGTTAAAGAAGCTGGCTACCGCAGGGGACTCGACGTCCAACAGATAGTGGTCTACCTCAGGATAGGTTTTGTCGACACCTGGGATAATCCATCGATTTTCAATCGCTTCGTCAAAGATGGGACTGTTTTCGTCTAGCTTGATGCCCTTCTCGAAGTAGGCGTGGACCTGCATGCCGTGTTGATGGGCTTCATCGATGAGCCAGTTCAGCCATTGATCTTGGAACTGGTTGGGGCAACTCCGATAGCCGAAGGTCTGCTGCATGACCGGGCTGGGGTACATGGTGCAGCCGTTGCCCCAAACACCGTGAATGATGGTGTTGAACCCTTGGGCTTTGTAGTAGCGGACGCGTTCGCGAATGGTCTGTTCGTCAGCGTTGTTTGTGGCTTGGTATCGGCTGAGGTAAATGCCGCGAATCTCTTTTTGTGTCCAGGGCGTTTGGGGTGTGTTTTCTGGCGCTGTTGGGGGTGGGGGCGTTGCTGTCTCAGTGGCTGGCAGCGTGGTTGAGTCCTGGGGGGCTTGGGGAATGGAGGTCCCTGCAGATGGAACCTCTGAGGTGGTGGACGGCACCGTAATTTTCACGATGTCTTCCACTGGAGGGCTGGTGACGGGGGTGTCCGCACGATGACCAGGACGCCAGGGGATTGCCTCGCTCACCTGTTCAGGAATCCACTGCCCTAGGTGATGGGTAAGGTTCAGGTCGCCTAGACGGGTAAAGCCATAGGCGCCGACCCCGAGTAAAACAAAAATAAGTGAAATGGGTATGCTGCCACAGCCGCAGCCAGCGTTCTTGGAAGTACTTGTAGACTTTTTGAAGGATTTTGTCGATTTCGCCATACTTGTGGGGATACACCAAAAGAACGCAATGCCAGCAACGAATACAGCCTGGCCTAAGGGTCACTACACTTTGAGAGAGCTATATTCCGCACGATGCCATTCTTTTTTGCGCATCCACTCGCAAGCTGCGAAAAGGTTGAGCCGGATTAGGAATCACGGAGTGATCTGTGCCTAAGGAACAGCCCTACTCGGAGGCTCAAGCAAAATGGCAGGTTATGTTCGCCGAGTTCTAGGGTCGAGTTCTAGGGACAGTCGTTCCAGGCGCTGAAGTCCCTGATTGGGTCGTCCCTTGATGCAGCCGAATGGATCTATCGCAACCGCCACCACCATTTGTGCGCGGTTGCGGGCCACTTGGCGACCATACCAGGGGTTTCACAGTCAGAACTGTCCGAAGCAAAGTGGCGAACGCTATAGATAATCTTCCGACGGCTATATTTCCAAGTCTTGCTGGCAAACCTTGGTTATAACCTGGGCAATGTACGATCAGACTGTTAAATCGGGGTTTTGCAATGACTCTTGCCTTTGATGCGGCGGCAACGGAAGCCCGAGTTGAGCGGTTTTGGCAACTGTCGGCCGGTTTTGGCATGGAGCGCAATGCCTATCACAATTATTTGAACGAAATTGTCAGCGATCGCTACGCACTGATCAAAGGGCTCCAAATTTTGCGAGATGAGCTGCAGTTTGCCGCCCAGAGCCCGACAGATATGAAAGCCTGTGGCGCAGACCTGAGCCTGCCCAGTGTGGTGACGACCTTGGCCTACACCAACTGTGGTGATCGCATCCACCAAGGGGAGGTGACCAAGCGGTACCGGGATGTGGTGGCCTCCCGTTTTGCCACCCTGTCAGAAATTGGAGAACTCAAGCTAGAGGCCTTTTTCCCGGCGGGTGGCGGCACGGATAACGGCGCCACCTTGGCCCATGTGACCGTCGCTCATGAGCTAGATGAATACCTGAAGCGGCGCGTTTACCAGGGGAATCCCGAGTCGATTTCTTTGGTGGCCATTGATCTCAAAACCCACGTGGGACGGCTGCGAGAAGACGGCAAACAGGTCTACGGCAAAACCCGTGAGTCACCCTGGCGTGAGCCCCGTGCAGCCTGTGGTGCCATTGTGGGGGCGCTGACCCACTACCAGTCTGAAAATCTGATCCATCGCCGTATCCGCAGCGACCTGGGAGAGCGCAACTTTCAGTATCTATCGAGTCAAAAAATTCTCACGGACGACGGGGTTGATATTACGATGGCCGTTGCCGCCATCATTGTGGCGGTAAGGGGCATTCGTAATACGGCGTTTGCCTTGACCCAGGAAATGGATGAGCGCGGACTGGCACACCTGACGGCCAGTACAACGGTTAACCGGCCGTCGCGGGATGATTTGGTGATTTACCTGGCGCGGGCGACGGTGTTTAACGGCAAAGTTCGCATTCAAAGCATGGGGACTGAAGCAAAACGCTACACGGGCAAACTCGTACCCTATGCCAAAGAACAGCGGCTGAAGCTTCAGTATGACGATTGGGACAGCGATAACCTGCCGGTGGAAGAGATTACCTATAAGGTAAGAAACTCCGGATTGTAGGGGGGCAGGCTCCAGATGGATTGACGTTACACCAGGACAATGGGAA
>JBCBOC010000001.1:0-23997 GCA_039821475.1 Cyanobacteria bacterium J06632_22
CCAGGCGGACACAGCCATCTTGGTGGAGCAGCTCTACCAAACGGCACCGACCCCGAGAGATTTAAAATATCGGCTGCGTTATCTACTCCAGCATCTCAATCGCAAGGCGCAGTACACCAAAGTTGTGGATACGATTTTTCGGGCTTTTTCGCCTCTGTACAATGCTTCTGCCGAGCTGGTGTCTACTCCAGGGTTGCAGCATGCTAGCGATGGTGCCAGCCCCAATACCGCCTTTGCTGCTGCGCCATCACCCGCCCATCCGGAGACGACGGTTGCTGCCTATGGTGCCCAGCCCCTAGAACCAACCCCGACGGCCCCTGTGGTCGAACCGAGTCCTTGCGAGCATACTGACATCCCGGCTCGTGGTGATCTGTTTGAGCTGCGGTTGGACATCATTAAATACTGCAATCCCTTACGGGCCAAAATTCTGCTCTATTCAACCCTGAAAAGCCCGTTTACGGGTAGCCGGTCAGAATGGTCTACCCTTCGCAGTACAACCCTGGACGATTTTCTCAGGGCGGTGTTTGACTATTGTCCGACCTTCTCCGACCTAGAGAGCAAGCTGACGATTATTGCCCATTGCGTTGACGATGCTGAGGAAAATGAAGCGGTGGTTAGCGCGATTTTGATGGCGATTGAACCCTACTATCCCCAGTCGACCCAGCCGAGTAACCGTCCTGCTGTGCGGGTGCCCGCCGTGGCCATGGCAGAACCGGCGATGAGATAACGCGAGGCCAACGCCATGGATATAAAAGAACTGCTGCAGCGATATCAGGGTGGTCAAACTGACTTTAGTCAGCATTGTTTAGCAGGGATGCAGTTACGCAATGCAGACCTGATCGGGGCCAATTTTGCTAAGGCTGACCTGGAGCGAGCCGATTTGACGTTTGCCTATTTGAGCCGGGCAAACTTTCAACGGGCCAACCTGAGCCACGCCAACCTGAGTGGGGTCAACCTGAATCAGGCAACGCTTATATTTACCAACTTCAGCGATGCTAATCTGCACGGCGCCAGCTTACAGGGCGCAGATTTACGAGGGGCGAACCTGACGCTAGCTGATTTATTGGATGTGAACCTAGCGGATGCAGATTTGCGTAACGCTGACTTGAGCGGGGCCAACTTGACGGGGGCGTGTTTGCGGGGTGCAAACCTGCGCCAGGAGCTTCGCAGCGAGCAGGTCAATCTACGGGGGGCGCACCTGCGTCAAGTGGATCTGCGAGGGGCAAATCTCAAGGGTGCTGATCTGGCCAATGTAGATTTGAGCCGGGCGAATTTGGCAGAAGCCTTTCTCAAGGAGGCTGATCTGCGCGGTGCCAATTTAAGTGGGGCGAACTTGACCAATGCTTCGTTGGCCGATGCCAATCTGGAGGGGGCGAATCTTCGCTACGCCCAAATGGGGCGGACACGGGCGCAACGGTCTAATTTTGTCGGCTGTGACTTTACAGGGGCAAATCTGTTAGCGGTGAACTTGACGGATGCTCGAATGACGGGGGCACAGATGTTTGAGGGGGTGCTGTCACAGGCCCGATTGGTTCGAGCTGATATCAGTCGGGCCAACCTCAGTGGTGCAGATCTGGCCCAAGCAGACTTGACTCAGGCCTATCTGGGTCGCACCAATTTGGTTAAGGCGAATCTTACCGAGGCGCTGCTCACTGGCGCAGAGATGAGCAGTGCTAACTTGGCGGGCACAACGCTGACAGGGGCGACCATGCCCGACGGTAAGGTGCATCGCTAGCTCCGGTCTAGCTGATGGATGTGGGTTAGGGCTTCCTGGCTGGGAACATTGGGGTCTTACCCGTTGCGATCGCACCCAGTGTTCGTCACCGACTCAATATCTATAGCTCTCGATCTACAGCTCTCGCCACTTGGCTCCACATCTGTCGTAGGTAAGGCACAGAAACTCTACCTCGCTAAACTCTACCTCGCTATCAATGGACGTGCTGGCTGACGTGGCCACCCGATAGGCCCGGCAGCTGAGTAGTCTTTGCGAAGCAGATGGGTGAGCATGACCCGTGGTCTAGAGCGACTGACGTTGGAACGCGAGCTGATCGAGGAATAGTTCGCCCCCATTCAGCGGTGCAATTTCGATTCTGAGGGTGTTGCCGTTGACGCTGTAGATGTCGATAACGTCGCCAATCAAGCCTTCTTCTGAATGCTCAACCCGGTCGATATCCGCTAGGTTAACGGCATCAGTCTGACCATTGTTGTGATAAATCACTCGCTCATCGGTGAGAATCGCCGCTTCTGAGCTGTCCATCGATAGGGTGACATCGTAATAGGCAACTAGCTGCTCGTCAGGGTTCAGCAGGTTGTTATCGTCAATGTAGTCTAGGGCGTATTCTTCCATTTGATTGGCCAGCAACACACCACCCTCGGGCTGACCGGAGAAGTACACCAGTAAGCCAATAAAGCTGATAATCGCCACGGCAACCGGGCCACCGCAGCCAATGCCTAAGATCAGCGGCAGCTTACTTTTCTTTTGGCCCGACAGGGTGTCTTCCGTCATGTTCTTTGAGCGTGAGCGACTCTCGCAGAGTTCCCGAGAGAGCGGGTGAAGCACCACCGAGTATGGGGAGAAATGCAAGCTCAACGGCTATATTGGCTACCGCCACTTTGCTTGGCTGGGACATGGCTGGCGCTCAAGTGCTGAGTATGGTCGCCAAGTGGCCGCCGTTGCCACCAACCCCCCAAAAGGCCTTGGTGGCGATGGCTATATGTCGGGCTATGAATTAAACCGAATTTTGGCGGCATCAAAGGCTTCTTTCATGGCCGTTTGAATCTTGGCCGGGTCAGGCTTTTTGCCCCCCATCAGGTCGCCAAAATAAACGCAGGCCCCTTCACCCAAGGCCCAGGTGTAGGCGGCAGCCCAAGAGGCTGCGACCACGCTGCCAATACCAGGGATAAACTTAATCAGCTCACGGCCAATGGCCTGAGCCAGGAATCCGCCGGCAATGGTGCTCGCCACGCCTCCGGCTTGGGAGGCCGTCAGCGTTTGACCGTAGAGTTGGCCGAGGGCCACAATCATGCTGACCTGTAGGGCCGTCAGTACGGGCATGGTGGCAAAGGGTAACGGTACCGCTGCCAGGGTTGCGGCAGCGACGGCAAAGGCAGAAATATAGCGACGGCCGACGTCCCGGTAAAGGCTGCCCAACTGCGCACTGGCGTTGTCCTGCTCGTCTAACAGTTGGTAAATGGCCCGGGCCTCTGCTTCAGGTAGAAGTTCGGCCAACTGATCGCGAAAGGCTTCGAGACCGTAGAAAATGGGGTTGAAACCGTCTTCTGCGAGGGTGAAATCGATCAGGACAGCCTGGTCGTAGAGCCCCTTAAAAGTCTCTTTGTGGCCGAGAAACGCACGCTGCACTTCGGTTTGACTGGGGGGATAGGCCGTGTGGTCGTCGCTGGGGTTGGGGTAAAGCTCGTGCAGGCAGGTCACGGCCAGCAGAATCGGAATGTCAGGGTATTGGCGATGTAGCGCATCTGCCGTTTGGTAGAGGGCGTCGGTAGCGAAGTCGTTAATTTTAACCGTGAGAATGAGGATACGGGCACCGCGCTTGGGCTGTTCCAGATCATCAAGCAGTTCTTCGATAATGGCATCGGTGTCTTGGGCGGCTTCTCCGAGGCCCACGGTGTCTGTAAAGAGGAGCAGGGGTAAGTCTTCGGCGGGGTAAGCGTAGCGTTCGGTGTGCTGGGTGTGGGGTCGAAAGCCCTGGCCCACAATCTCGCTAGAGACGCCGGTCAGGCCTCGAACGATGGAGCTTTTGCCCGCCTGGGGCTTGCCAATGAGCAGGGCTTCGGTGGTGGGCAGTTGAGATCGCACTTCGCTCAAAATCTCCGCCAGGTCCGCCTCGCTGACGCTAAACCACTTTACAAAATTGCCCGCAATCTTATCTAACGCTACGCCCTGAGTTACCTGGGTCGCAGCGTCATCCCAAAGGCGTTTGATGCGGTTGGTCATGGTAGCGCTAGAGTGATTTTGCCAATCGCATCATAGCGGCTGTCTCTAACGGGGCAGATCGGCAAACCGGTAGGGAATGCCGCCCTGTCCCCATCCAGACTCCCGTCCAGATCCTCCATCCAGACCCCCCATCCAGACCCCTAGGATTTGCCCAGATCGCCCACAATCTGTTGCATCCCTTCCAGCGTCGCTGGAATACTGCGCGGGTCCATAAACATCACCTTGCTACTGTCGCTGGTGCCAATCTGCTGCCCCATGGTCAGGTAGCTTTGGGCCAAGATAAACTGCAGGGCTTCGCGGGCAGCGGGGTCGCCCTTGAGCTTGTTCACCAGAATGCTGACGGCTTCGGCATTGGCCTGGGCCTGGAGGACGTGCTGCTGACGCTGGGCTTGGGCATTCAAGACGGTGGCCTGTTCCTGGGCTTCAGCATCAAGAATGGCGGCCTTTTTGCGGGCTTCGGCGGCCAGTAAGTCTGACTCAGCCTGGCCTTTTGCGGCGTTGATGGCCGCTTCCTTCTCGCCCTCAGAGGTAAGAATGGCGGCTCGCTTGCGGCGCTCAGCGGCCATTTGCAGCTCCATCGAATCCTGGACGGCCTTAGACGGCACAATGTCGCGGAGCTCTACACGGGTGACTTTGACGCCCCAAGGGTCCGTGGAAATGTCCAATTCGCGCAGCAGCAGCTCGTTGATTTCAGAGCGAGCGGTAAAGGTTTCGTCCAGCTCCAGCTTGCCCATCTCGGCGCGAATCTGAGTGAGCACCAGGTTGACCATGGCCGATTTGAGGTTCTCGACTTTGTAGCAGGCTTTTTCTAGATCGACGATGCGCCAGTACACCACAGCGTCCACACTGATGGACACGTTGTCGCGGGTAATGCATTGTTGCGGTGGCACGTCGAGCACCCGCTCACGAATGGTCTGTTTATAGACCACTTTATCGACGTAGGGGACAGTGAAATTCAGGCCGGGCTTAAGTTTTCGCCCGTTGTACTTGCCTAAGGTTTCCACCAGAGCCTCGTCCCCTTGATTGACGATGCGGACTGAGCCGGCTGCGGCGGTGCCGCCTAGCGCCAGCATGATAATGAGCACAAGTGGGTTCATAGTTGAGTTTCCTTAAGTCAGTAACGTACTCTCGGGCAACACGATCAGCGTGTTGCCCTGGCGTCCAACAACGAGGACGGCTTGGTCGGGTGCGATCGCAACGCCTTCATCGCTGCACCGGGCCTGCCATGAACTGCCCTCATACATCACTCTTCCCGGCTGGCCCTGGGGAATGGAGGTGAGGGTGCGGGCGCTGGTACTCTCGCGCAGGGTAGGGGCTGTTTTGTTCGGGACCAACCGCTTCAGCGCCCAGAACACCACCAGCGATAGCCCCATCCACAGCGCAACCTGGTAGCTAAAATCGTTAATCCATAGGGATAGCAGTCCGGTGATAAAAGCGCTAACACCCAGGGCCGACTCTAAAAAAGCGGTGGGTATGACCAGCTCCATGACACACAGGGCAAGGCCAATACAAATCCAAAAAACAGTACTCATTCCGGTCAGAGAGGGGGATAAAAAATAACGAGATGGCGGTGCGGCCTGAAGCAAACTGGACCGATCTTGATTGGGCTGGCCGTCGCGGGGCTGGGGCCGGTGTTTGGGGCCGGTATCTGGGGCCGGTATCTGGGACCGGTATCTGGGACCGGTATCTAGGGCTGCACGATCGCGGTCTATGGCTCGCCCAGACTGGACATGTCAGCGCCGAAGTTGCCCCGGCACAATGATTTGCCAGCAAAGGGATGACCGTAAACCCTCTCTTACAGATTAATTCAGCCCGATCGAGACCGTTTCCGCAGATGAAGAAATGTATTCAAAACCGTGTGGTGTCGGAGGTGTGGCCAATTGTTCGCTTTGCGTCTAACATTGGACCTAATCTTTTTGGTCCATCGCATACAAAACCGCCGAAAGGCTGGTCCAATGGGCTATTGGAGCGTTGTTTTCAGGGTATTCGTCTAGATGGTGCAAACAGTCGCGATGAACGGACAAACCGCAGCTCGTCTGTCCAGTCAGTATCCTTCAAAACAATATGTCTGGGCTCTGGGGGACGGCGCTCGGCAGTATGCAGTGGGCGATCGGGTACGCAATCGCTATGAGGTGATGGCGCCCTGCATTTGGCAGGACCTGACCCCAGAGCAACTCCCGGAGCTGTTGACGAATATTCCAACCTTTGCACAGCCCTATCTGCAGGCCTACCCGCGTCAGCTACATTTGCCGGGTATCTATGGGGTCTGTCGCCCCCAGGACGGGCAAACGCTATTGCTGCTCGACAATGTGCCCGTGGACCGGGGGGGAAAGCTATTTCCTACGCTGCACCAGGCCTGGGCTGAGGCCACGGCCTTTCGGCAGGCCTACTGGTGTGCGCAGCTGCTAGACCTGTGGCAAAGCTTGAGCCGACTGGGAGTCGCTGCCAGCTTACTCAAGGGCAGTAACCTGCGGGTGGAGGGCTGGCGGGTGCGGCTGATTGCCTTTGTGAGCGAACCTGCTCAGCCTAGCCTTGAGGACCTGTCAGTGGTCTGGTCTACCTTAGTCGATACGGCTCAGCCCGCGTTTCAGTCAGAATTACGTTCGCTATGCGAGCAGATGGCCCAGCCCGAGGTCGATATAGATACGCTAACGGAGGCTATGAACCGGTCGTTGCTGGCTCAGGCGGCGGGGTTAACCCTGACCTTGAAGGTGGCTGGCAATACCCATCCTGGTCCGGCCAACGGGCAGGGGCAGCCCCGCAACGAAGATGCTTGTTATCCCAGCCAGAGTGAATTTCAGCGGACCTTGACCGATGATCTGCCGGCCCTGCCGCGGATTGCGATTGTGTGTGACGGGGTTGGGGGCCATGCCGGGGGCGAAATTGCCAGTCAAACGGTGGTGAGATCGCTACAGCTACAGCTGCGGAGCCTACTCACTGAAGCTGCTAGCCAGGACGAGCCCATGCCGCCTGATCTGGTCAAAGAGCAGATTGAAGCGGCCATTCGTGTGGCCAACAATTTGGTTGCGGCCCAAAACGATCAGCAAGGCCGTGCCCAGCGGCAGCGTATGGGCACCACATTAGTGGCCGCCGTCCAGATCCCCCAGCGCATACCCACCGGTAATGGCGACTGGCAGGAGGTGAACGAGCTTTACCTGGCCCATGTTGGGGACAGTCGAGCCTATTGGATTACCCCGGAATACTGTCATCGCCTGACGGTGGACGATGATGTGGCGGGGCGAGAGGTCACGGCGGGACGCAGTCTGATGGCCACAGCGCGTCAACGGCCCGACGCCAGCTCGCTTTCTCAGGCGATTGGCACCCGTGAAGCGGACAAGCTACGCCCCCATATTCAGCGCTTTGTGCTCGATGAAGAAGGCGTGCTGCTGCTGTGCTCTGACGGTCTGAGCGACAATTACCAGGTCGAGACCGCCTGGGCGAATTACATTGGCCTGATTGTGAAAAATATTGTGTCGCTGCCAGCGGCGGTGGAGTCTTGGATTGAGCTGGCCAACCAAAAGAATGGCCACGACAACGTGGCGGTGGTGCTCATGCATTGTCAGGTGAGCGGTGGCCAGGCGTCTAATCGCAGTGGTTCGCTCGTGGCACAGCAAGACCAGATTCCGACCGATATGACCGAAGCGTCGAAGGCTTTGCTCTACGGCGAAGCGGAAGATGAGCCTGCTACCCCCTTGCCCGTTGAGCCAGAGGAAGGGCTGCCCCGGCAGTCTCGTCGGCCTGTTGTGGTCCTGATTTTGGCAGCGCTATCGCTGGGAGCGTTGGCCTTGGCTGGACTCTTCCTGTGGCAAACGCTGAGAGTAGATCCCCGACAGGAGTCTTCTCCCGTGTCGGCACCGGTCGAAGCACCGCTGTTGGAGAATCCATAGGCGGCGCTATGAGCGCTGCTCAGACATCGAGTCCGGCTATTTTGGACTACCCCACAGTCAAAGCGGAGCGTCTAGTGATACGACGAAATGTTAAGTGCTTTGTAAACACAGGTAAACTTTCTGAGGAACTCATGGGCTTGGCTCAAACGCCCGCAGACAGACTGCTTTTGGCGCTAATTTGGCGCTAAATCGACTTTAGCAACAATAAAGTTGTTAAAGTGCTGCGGCGAGGTCACAATCCTGTGCAAAGATAATAGACACTAGCTGCCCCTAAGGGCTTTTCATTCCTTTTCACACTGCTGATGCTTCAAGCCACTCTGACCCAGGACGCCACCCAAACTGCCATGAAAGCTGGAGATCGTGTTCGCATTTCGATGCCTGTGACGCTGTACCATCACCCTCAGCATCGCAACCAGCCATTCAATGCACAGGGGCTTGAGGGAAAGATCAAGTCAGTCCTGACCGACTGGCAGGGGCGTCACATTAGCCCGAATTTTCCAGTGGTTGTGGAGTTCGAAATCGAAGGTGCGAAGCGTCCTTTTAAGGCGCATCTGTCGATTTCTGAGTTAGAGGCGATTTAAGGGTCGTTGTCAATGAGCCTGGGTCTCGCCTCTAATCACGACGAAACCAGCCTAAAATTTCAAACTCGTTTTGCATCGCGGCTAGCTCAGTCTGGTTTTGCTGGGCAGTTGTCTCATACCACTGGCAGTAGTCTGCAAAGGCTTGGCGTGCTTCAGTTTCTTGGCGAAACTCAACCGCAGCCTGATGGAGCAGAATTGACTCGTGGACGGCTTGTTTGACGGGAGCCGCAGGCAGCGGTGAGATGATCGGTTCTGACATAGGGGGCTGAACAGCGCTGGAGTATCGTTGTCTTGGGTTGTTGCCTTAGACTCCTTTGGTTAAGTGAGCCCTTGGTGCGCGAGCCTTGTCTATTGGACTGGATAAGGCAGGCGTTGTCGGTATCCGATTGCATTCGTCGCGTTGCTAAGGCCAGTTTCTGGTATGGGGCCTTGGTCTCTGTGCCCTGCGACGCAGTCGAATGCTTTAATTGACCCTTCGACTGCTACAGCTGCGCAAAATTATAGCGTTGGTCACTCTGCTTGAGCCGCCGAGGCTGTTGTTCCCTGGCGCTCGGTCTCTGACGCTCGGTCTCTGATGCTCGGTCTCTGATGCTATGGTGGGTCTGCGCTACACCCATCCTCGCAGGCGATAAACGGCGAAGCCGACGTATTCTTTGAGGGCGCGGGTCAGTCGGAGAATGGCTTCTGCCTCGGGCAGTGTGTTAATCAGTCGACCTTGCCAGGTGCTGCTGCCTTCCCTCAGTTTGGCGGCCGAAACCCAGTAGTCGGTTGGGGCTGGGATAACTGCTATGTCGAGCTTTTGAAAGATGGCCATAGCACGGGGCATGTGACTGGCAGAGGTGACCAGTAGGACCCGATCGAGCTGTTGTTGGCGCAGAATATTTTTGACATTGACCGCATTTTGGTAGGTGTTGAGGGACTTCGGCTCCTGCAAAATATCTTGCCGAGGGACGCCCATTGCGATCGCAATCTGGGTCATATCTTCGGCCTCTGGAGGGCCACCGTTGCGCCAGTCAATGCGACCGCCGCTAAATAGCAGCAGCGGTGCTTTTTGCTGTTGGTAGAGCCGTACGCCATAGAGCACCCGGTCGCCAGCTTCATTGACCTCGACCCAAGGGCGTGGGGCTTCAGCCGCGTAGGTGCTGCCGCCCAGCACCACAATCACGTCTGCAGTGGGCATGGGCTGCAGGGGGCGATATTGCCACTCCAGAGACTTCACAACTTGGATGGCGACCCACTGATTGCTGCTGAGGAATAGCAAGGCAAGGGCCGTTGCGATCGCACCCCTGGTCCAGCCCGGCCGCTTGCCCATCAATACTAAGGCCAGTACCAATAGCAGGCAGGTCAGACCCAGCGGGTACACCAGCAGGGGCAGCAGCTTAGAGAGAAAGACAAACACAAGATAGAGATAACGTTCAGAACAGCTATTCTCGACCGCGTCGATAAATCCGCCGTCGCCGCGCTCGGCGAATTTGCCAGTCGGGGAGTTTGAAGCCCAGTCGAGAGAGCCCTAGTCGTTCGCGCTCCTCGTCGTCGGGCATGGGTGCGCCGCCGGGGACGCTCCACCAGGCGGACACGGTACCCCAGGCAAATCCACCAGCGGCACCAAACAAAATGCTAAAGCCGACGGGATAGCCCAGGATCGTAAACAGGAGTAGAAAAATCAGCCAAGCTCGGAGGGCCGCCGGGACCACCCGATCCGCCATATCTGCGCCGAAGTCAGGCTGGCCATTAAAGCCAGAATTGCCGTTATTAGGTGCGCCGTTGTTAGGGGCCATGATCGCATCACCAGGTCAAATCTCGGGGAAGTGCCTCTACTATACCCAGCCGATCCCTGATGGTGGGCGCACTCGGGTAAAAACTCTCTCTCTGAAGAGGGGCCGTTGCCGCGGGCAGTAGGCGATACACTGTGGACAGGTGAGATGTATGGGGAAATAGCGGGCCTATGTTCAAGAGTGCTCTGATCTGCACCGACTTTGAAGACAGTATTGATCGGTTGGTTCAATTTGTGCCAGCGCTGGCATTGGGTGGGTTAGAAACGCAAGTTTTCTTCCACAACGTTGCGCTGCAAACCGAGCGGGAAATCCCAAAAATCGATACCGACGCGATTGAAGCCGGTCAGCAGCAGCTTGCGATCGCAGTGGAATCTGCCCCTGAGGGGACGACGGTCAAGGTTGAGGTGGCCTCGGGTCGCCCCGCAGACAATATCCTTAAGGCCGCTCGCGACTATAGTGTTGACGTGATCGTGTTGGGCACCCCGACGCGCTCGTTATTGACCGAAAGGCTGTTCGGCAGCACCACTGTCGGGATTACCAAACAGTGCCATGTCCCGCTGCTCATTCTGCGTCCCCAACTGGTGGCAACCTATCGCGAAGAAGAATTGGCGCTGCGCTGCGAGCACCTGTTTGAATACCCGCTGATTCCCTTCGACGGCAGCTCCAGTGCCCGTTACCTGGTTGAGCAAATTAAACAGCGGGCCCAGGTCTGTCCTGCGGTCAAGCAGGCATTACTGTGCTGGGTGATTGATGACAGCATCCGTAAAGAATTGCGAGGTGACGATCCGGTTGGCCATGCCGAAGAGGTGATGGCTCCCGTCAAGACTGAGTTAGAGGCAGTGGGGCTGACCGTCAAGACAGATATTCGCCAAGGGGAACCGCAAGAAGAGATTCTTAAGGCTGCTGGCGTGTACGACGTGACCGGCATTGCCGTATCGACCAGTGGTGGTGGCTTACTGAAAAAGTTTTCCTCCCCTAGCCTGACCAGTGCGCTGCTCCGCTCCAGCTGGCATCCACTGCTGTACTTCCCTCGACCGAAAAGCTGAACGCTATGACGCTCGGAGCTATCGTATAGCCGTCGCCACAAGGACCTTTGTTTGGGGTTTGTAGCGACGGCGGGCCGCTGGGCTCCAGTCCTTGGGAACTGGATGGCCAGGACTGTCTCAATCAAATTGGCCCGTGCTATAACGTTGAACCTGTGGCAACACGGTGAATCTGGTGCAACACTGGGCTGCGGGGCTATGGCATCACAGACCCATGGATAGATCAGTGCCCGGCTGTGAGTCTGAATGCATAGACTCAAAATTCATCAGCAGTTTAGGTTTCAAGTTTTGATTGAGTTCAGACTTGAGCATGTTCTTGCTGTCCTGTGGGCTGCCCACCGACATTGAGGCGCGAGCGACGGTCACCCATTCCCGCAGCAGATTACGTTGACCCTGGGCAATGTTAAACCGGCGGACCAGTTGGCATCGATGGGGACTGTCCTTCGAGAAAAAGAGGAGACGATAGTAGCCCACATCACCCAGAGTCCAGGCAATCCGCTGATGTCCTTCATTTTTGAGATCGAGATAGCACGGCAGCCATCGCGGCCCATCGTTCTGGCCGTATAGCGCCGTCAACCATAGGGTCATGGGATGCGGCGACATGGTGCACATAAAGTTGTTGTAGCGTGTGTTCGTCGCCCGACGCTCAATCTCATCTGGGGGGAGCATCAGCCACAGTGTTGCCAACGACTTGTGGCTGGTTTTCAAAATGTGGGGAAAAACAATCTCGGCAATGGGCTTATTCTGGGGCCAAGTTTGCAGTTTGCAGAACCGAGTTTCCTCGTCGCCAGGCTGGGTTACCAGCTCAGGAGAGGGCTTCTTAACAATCGGCACCTTAGATAGGGTGGAGCCGATTCTTTGGCTAATTTTGAAGCCAGAGCCAAAGCGATTTTCTAACGGTGACAGAGCCTCCAAAATTTGGCCAACGGTCTGTGGCCGATCTTCTCGGTCCTTCTCAATGCAGGCCATCACTAGATCTTCTAGCAATTTGGGTGGCTTAGTGTCAGTGGCGACTTCGGCCAGTGGCGGTGGTGTTGCGGTTTGGTGGGCTTTGTACCAACTACCAAAGGTATTGTTGTTGGGGCGTAACGGCAGATAGCCCGACAGCATCTGATACATCATGGCCCCAAGACTATAGATGTCAGAGCGATGATCCAGTTCTCGCCCCTCCATCTGTTCGGGCGAAGCGTAGGCCAAAGTGCCCATGAAGCTACTGGTTTGCTCGCTGTCGGCCTGCATGAGTTTGGCAATGCCGAAATCCAGAATTTTGACCAGTTCCCCCAGGGTGGGATCTAGGGTGATCAGGATATTGCTGGGTTTGATGTCGCGGTGGATAATGGATGCCACCTGATTTTTGAAGACGATGCCGTCATGGGCGGTCTGTAACCCCAGGCAAATTTGTCGGGTCAACCCTAAGAAGCGAGGAATAGGTAAGGGTTGAGGTTGGATAACCTGGCCGAGACTCTTGCCCTTCAGGTATTCCATAACGTAGAAGGGAATTTCATCTTCGGTCACGCCATAATCGGTGACGCGAACGACGTGAATGCTTTTTTGTCCGAGTTGAGCGCAGGTCATGGCTTCGCGCATGAACCGCTGCTTCATTTTGTCGCTCAGCAGGGTCTGAACCAGAAACTTGACTGCGACGGG
Source organism: Cyanobacteria bacterium J06632_22 (assembly GCA_039821475.1). Classification (GTDB taxonomy): domain Bacteria; phylum Cyanobacteriota; class Cyanobacteriia; order Phormidesmidales; family Phormidesmidaceae; genus CAWUKV01. The sequence continues at coordinate 12,889 of JBCBOC010000001.1, forward strand.
AACGCCGCCGAGTAAAGAATCCTCAGCTAGGTAAACCTTACCCATGGAGCCCTGGCCCAGGGTTTCTACGATTTCATACCGGTTGGCCAACTTGCGGCCTAGGTTAGAATCTGTCATCGATGCAGTGAGTTGCATAAAACCCTGACGCTTGGCCCATAAGCATGGGGAAGATAGGCCATTGGCAGCACTGTGGTGAAGGCATAGACGTGACCGCAATGATGGGTGGACGTCGCTGACCCCTGATAGATCACGTGCGTCAACCAGACCGCGTGCATTGACCTACCCACTTTGATACTTCAAGAATGCCCAGCTTTCCGGATTTAACCCCAATTGCTTAAGCTAAGGCGTATGCCGCTCTACCACGGCTTCCATGGTGCTGGTGAGGTAGTGACCGGCCATGATCCCACTGGAGTAATGATAGCGATCGGACTCAATTCGATAGAGTGTTTCGAATCCGGTCCGACGCTGTCGATCGCTCAAGACCCAATACCGCTGAATAATAGATTCGGGGGCAACCCACCCCTCGCCTTCGACCCGACCCAGGTTGCTGTGCTGTAGAACAAAGGTGTACTGCCGATCGCCGCCAGTCAGTCGTCCCTTGTACTGCAACGCCAGATCTTCAAGTTCGCCGCCGGGGAAGGTCAGCTTTGTGACCATGGTGAACCATGAATCGCGATTCCAGGCGACGAGAATCTTGCCTTTTACATTTATTGGGAGGGAATCTCGGTCTAGCCAGTTGCCCTGTAATGTCCAGCGACCCGGTTCAATTAAAAAGCTGTGATTCATATCAGCAGGGAATCGATGCTGGCAAAAGAGTGTGGCTTGCGCCGTTGACGTGAGTACACCGAGGATGGCAGTGGCGAAAAATCACACATGGCGTCGCAGTCTTCTCCTAAAGGATATGGCGACTACCACGGTGGCGTCAGACGGGTTCATGCAGGCCTATGGGCATGGCTTCAGGGCAGTATGCGCAGCTCAGTTTTGAGTGTAAACATCTGCCATGGTCGCTGGTTTGAGTCACTAGACATGAACAGCGACTGTATTGGAAGTCACACTGATGACAACCTGCCGTGATGACAGACTATTAATAGAATAGCCGTAAATTGAAACAGTCGGCTATGGGCGGGCCTGCCGATCTTTTTGGGCCGAAGTGCCAGTAACGTCTGTATGGCAGCCGCTCCAAAGATAATGAGTAGCGCAGACAGGGCGTGTGAGTATTGCCGCTTATAGCCTCCTATTGTCCCCTGGGAGGGTTGAGCTCACCGAGCGGGCATAGGGCGCGGGCACCCGTGACGGCGGGCAGATTGCCGGGGAAGCCGTGCCAGTGCCAAAACCCCAAAACGGCAAAGGCAATGGCTTCTTTATAGTCGGCGTGGAGTCCTGCCTGGTCTGTGGTGAGCAGCGCCATTTCGGGCAGGCGCGCCTGCAGGCGCTGGCGCAGGTAACCGTTGCGACTACCGCCGCCGCAAAGTAGCACTTCCTGGGGTAGCGTCGGTAAGAATTGCCGATAGCCCTGTTCAATAGAGGCCACTGTAAACTCTGTTAGGCTCGCCAGAAAGTCTGCTTCGCTCAAATCCAAGGCCTGGGCCTGATGCCAGCAGGCGCGAGCGTAGTCTGCCCCAAACAGCTCTCTGCCGGTGGATTTGGGGGGGCGCTGTGTGAAAAACGGATGGCTCAGCCATTGTTGGACCAGGGGTAGGTGAGCGTTACCTTGGGCTGCCCATTGGCCGTCGTCATCGTAGGTGTGCAGACCGTTGCTAAAATCGCTGACGGCCCAGTCAATCAACACATTCGCAGGACCGGTGTCCCAGCCTTGGATGGCGGCTGGAAAATGCTGCTGCTGCTGACGGTCCCAAGCTGGGAGGTAGGCGACGTTGCCAATGCCACCGAGGTTCTGGACACAGCGATCGTGGTGACGATGACTCAGAAGGCAAGCATCTACCGGGGGGACCAGCGGTGCCCCCTGACCGCCGAGGGCAATATCGGCAGCGCGAAAATTGCTCACCGTCGGTCGCCTGGTACGGTCTGCGATGCGGGCCCCGCGACCTATTTGCAGACTGTAGCCCAGGGCCTCGTCTGTGGGTGGGCGATGGTAAACGGTTTGACCATGGGAGGCAATCAGATCGATCGACTCACCCTGGGCTAGATCCAGGGCGGCCTGGGCAAAGGTGTCGGCCACGGCATCGTCCAAGGTGGCCAGGGTTTCGATCGATCGGGGGTGTCCAGCGCAGATCTGGAGGAGTTGCGATCGCAACTCCTCCTCATAGGCCACTGTCTTTGCCCTCACGAGGGTGACGTCAATGTCATAACCCGTGCCGATGACATTGACCAGGGCAGCATCAATGCCGTCTAGGGATGTGCCGCTCATCAAACCAATAATGCGCATGCAATTAAACCTTAGCCTCGTCCAAATTTAGCCCTGGGGTGTTCTCTCGGGTTCAATCTGGATGCAGTTTACACGGGCAGTTTGTCGATACCTTTATTTGCCCCCACCAGTACCATCAGCGTACCCGCCTTGAGACGGGTTACCGGACTGGGGTTAATGTCAAATTTCTCAGTGCCCGCCCCTTTACTGACGGCCATCAGCGTCAATCCATAGCGGTTGCGCAGGTCCAACTCCACAATGGTCTTCCCATCAAAGTCTTGGGGGACCACCAGCTCAACAATGCTGTGGTCTGGATCCAACTCGAAGCGATCTAACACGCCTGGTCGTGTCAGCGAACGTGCCAGCTCGCAGCCCATTTCATGTTCAGGAAAGACCACATGGTCGGCCCCGACACGCTGGAGAAGTTTACCGTGAATTTTGGAGGAGGCCTTAGCAACAACGTTGGATACACCAGACTCTTTGACGTTGAGTGTGGTGATGATACTCTCCTGGATGTAGTTGCCGATGGCAACAATCACCGTATCAAAATCGGGAATTCCGGCTTCCTGTAAAGCAGAGGGCTGAGTGGAATCGAGCTGGACTGCATGGGCTGCAATCTGGTCCGTCAGCACTTGGGCTACGCGACTTTCGTCGGAGTCAATGCCCAGTACCTCATAGCCCATGCCATGTAACGTCATGCAAACAGCCCGTCCAAAACGACCTAATCCAATGACCGCAAACTGGCGGTTGGTGGTCCGCAAATTTCGGAAGAAGGTGAGGGACGACAGATTCACGATGGCTAAGGCCCAAATAGATTAAGAAAAGGCATAGTTCTAAGATGCCTCGTTTAAGATGCCTCGCCGCTGGGTCGATGGCACATTATGCAGTGTTTGCGCGATGGACTGGACTTCTCTGCAGGGTTACTCATTGGTGCCCCAGTGGCGCCCCAGTGGCGCCCCAGTGGTGCACAGTTGCATGCCGGGGCATGTGACAGAGTTATACCGATTCTAGAGGTTGCTTGGCTTCCTGCCTATGGCCATTCCCGGCTAGGGGTTTCCTCGAATCCTCAGGATTTATTGATACTCGGGGAATTTCGTTCTTTGCTAGGCTTACCTAATTAAGTTTCGGGCAGGAGGTAATAATGAACATTCAACTGGGCCGCAATAAGACTGTCCGCAGGGCCTACGGCATCGACGAAATTGCCCTGGTTCCCGGTCAACGTACGTTGGATCCGAGCTTGGCTGACACCCGTTGGCAGATTGGTGGTATCGAACGGGAAATTCCGATCATTGCCAGTGCTATGGATGGTGTGGTCGATGTCCGCATGGCCGTAGAGATCAGTAAGCTGGGGGCCTTAGGGGTACTTAATTTAGAGGGTATTCAGACGCGCTACGATGACCCTAACCCCATCCTCGATCGGATTGCCGCGGTCAGTAAAACCGAGTTTGTGCCGTTAATGCAGGAGCTGTATGCGCAGCCCATTCAGCCCGAATTGATTCAAAAGCGGATTCAGGAAATCAAGCAGCAGGGCGGTATTGCGGCGGTGAGTTGCACCCCTGCCGGGGCGGCCAAATATGGTCAAGCGGTGGCCGAGGCGGGCGCGGATCTCTTCTTTATTCAAGCCACGGTGGTCTCCACGGCGCATCTTTCGCCGGAGTCCATTACACCGCTGGATCTGGCCAACTTCTGTCGTGACATGCCCATTCCGGTGCTGTTGGGTAACTGCGTTACCTATGATGTGGCCATGAATCTCATGAAAGCCGGCGCCGCTGGGGTACTGGTGGGTATTGGGCCTGGTGCGGCCTGTACGTCCCGTGGGGTCCTGGGCATCGGCATTCCCCAGGCCACAGCAGTCGCCGACTGCGCAGCCGCCCGAGATGACTTCCATCGCGAGACGGGGCAGTATGTCCCCATCATTGCTGATGGCGGACTGGTCACGGGTGGAGACATCTGTAAGTGCATTGCTTCTGGTGGGGATGCGGTGATGATCGGGTCGCCCTTTGCGCGAGCCGAAGAAGCGCCTGGTCGAGGCTTCCACTGGGGTATGGCAACACCGAGCCCTGTTCTGCCGAGGGGTACACGGATTCAGGTGGGGACGACGGGGTCGCTAGCGCAAATTTTGCGCGGTCCGGCCCAGCTTGACGATGGGACCCACAACTTTCTCGGGGCTCTGAAGACCAGCATGGGGACCTTGGGTGCTAAGGATCTTAAAGAAATGCAACAGGTGGAGGTTGTGATTGCGCCATCGTTATTAACCGAAGGCAAGGTCTATCAAAAGGCACAGCAGCTGGGCATGGGTAAATAACCACGGCTGTCATGCCATGACTTTAGCGTCTGAGTACCGATCGCTCAATCGTCTAGTCCGTTAGGGTTTGCGCTCGTTAGCGTCAGTTTGTTTCCGACGTTATGCGTCTTAGGGCATAGATCGCCTAACGGCTATGTTGGCTGTGCGGCACTTCGGGATTTACGGTATGACAGTTCAATTTCTGGTCACTTCCTCAGCTCATTGGCTGAAAACTTGTCGTGGCTTAATATTCAGGCGGTGTCAAATCGGGATCTGTCGCATACAATAAAGAAAAGCGGAGACGAAAGTTTCCGTTCACTCCTCACACCACATCCCGCCTAAGCCTTTGGTTTAGGCGGTTCCTTATATCTGACACTGTTCTGACATTATTTTTTAGACGACATATCCAGCGAAGCGGTATGCTTATCCAATAAGCTACGGTGGAGCATCTCCCTATCAACGCTGCACACCCGCTTAACGGTACACATAAGGCAAGGAACGTAGGCATGTCAGCCGCACAAGTAACAGACTCAACTTTTAAGCCGGAAGTTCTGGAAAGCGATATTCCGGTGCTGGTAGATTTTTGGGCCCCTTGGTGTGGTCCTTGCCGGATGGTCGCTCCGGTTGTTGACGAGATTTCTGAGCAATACGAAGGCAAAGTCAAGGTCGTTAAGGTCAACACTGACGATAATCCCAGTGTGGCGAGCCAGTATGGCATTCGCAGCATTCCGACGCTAATGATCTTCAAAGATGGTCAGCGTGTTGATATGGTTGTCGGTGCGGTACCTAAGACCACCTTGGCGAATACTCTCGAAAAGTATCTATAGGGAGTAGCCTCTCTCCGCGTTTGATGGTGAATTTTGGCCTGATCTGATGTTTTTTGCCCGGTGAGTTAGAAGGGGCTAAAACGCTTCTAACTCGTTTAGTTCTCTACCTTTGATTCATCAGCGTCTAACCTACAGTAAGCTGTAAAAAATTCTCTGTAAAGCCCTAGAGCCATTGCTCTCAGGGCTTTCTAGTTTTGGTGACTTAGCGGCTAAAAAGGGCAGTGGTTGTTCCGCAGTGGTGATGAGAGCGGCGGGGGATTTTTCCTGCGGCGGTGGAATAACCGCGACTCTATAGAATAGGGTGGGCATCCTCTAAAGGCTTGCTGCATTTGCTGGTCACACTTGAAATCTTCCTATGGTTGCACCGTTTTCAGATCTTTCCTCTCAGTCTTCAGCGGACTTGCAGGAACAGCTCACAGACATTGTGTCTCAACTGCCAACAGCGGAGCATGGCGGGCTGATCCAGCAGATTTTAGAGACGCTGGTGCGGATGATTGGTCGAGAGGCCGATCGGCTCGACTGGAAGATCCTGAATGCAGCCCTGTTAGATATGGAAAAGGGTTTTCAGGGCTTCTACCCCCATCGACACGTGCGTAAAATAGCCGTGTTTGGATCGGCCCGGACGCCTGAAACTGAAGCCGATTACCAGTTGGCTAAGGCCTTTGGGGAGTTAGCGGCCAGTAAAGGCTTTATGGTCATGACCGGTGCGGGGGGCGGTATTATGCAGGCGGCCAATGAGGGGGCGGGCCTAGAGAATTCTTTTGGACTCAACATTCAATTGCCCTTTGAGCAGGGGGCGAACGATATTCTGGAGGGCAGTGACCGGCTGTTTAGCTTCAAGTATTTCTTTACGCGGAAGCTGTTCTTTTTGAAAGAGACCGATGCGATCGCACTTTTTCCAGGTGGCTTTGGCACCCAGGATGAGGCCTTTGAGACGCTGACCCTGATCCAAACGGGTAAAAGCAGTCCCGTGCCGATTGTGTTGGTTGATCATCCCAACGGCGACTACTGGACCAACTGGGACCGCTATATTCGTGACAATCTGCTGGATCGCAAGCTGATTAGTGCAGATGACCCTAGCCTTTACAAAATCACCGACAATCTAGACGAGGGTTGGTCGGCGATTACTCACTTTTACCGAGTGTTTCACTCCATGCGCTATGTGGGTGAGCGGCTGATTATTCGCTTGAACTGTCATTTAAAGGATGGCGGTCTGGACCAGCTTAACAGTCAGTTCAGTGACATTCTTGTCCAGGGCAAAATCGCAGCAGTGTCTGCCCTGCCAGAAGAACAAGGCGACGAAACCGAGCACTTGCCCCGCCTAGCGCTGTACTTCAACCATCGCGATATCGGGCGGCTGTATCAGTTTATCGATGTGATCAACGACTTAGGCGTGCCCAGCCCAGCCATCGAGCATCCCGAGAAGAAATGATGTCTATGCATTAAGAACTGCGCTGCAGGTGGACCAGAATGCCGCGTGCGATCGCAACAGCCATCCGTTCTCTCCAGGCGGGGTCTGCCAGGTTAGGCGCGTCAAACTCGCCAGTGACAAACCCGACCTCAACTAAGATGGCGGGCATTGACGTGCGGCGAATCACATAAAATCGAGCCTGACGCACCCGCCGGTCGTTCATTTGCATTTCCCGCAGCACAATATCATGCACGTCGCGGGCAAAGGACTGGCCCCGGCTGGAGTAGTAGTAGGTCTCCAGACCGTTAACATCTGGACGGCTAAGGTTGATGGCGTTGGCGTGAATGCTGACAAAAAAGTCGGCGTCGGCCCGCTCAGCAATCTGTACACGGGTATCGAGCCCTAGCTCATAGTCGCGATCGCGGGTCATCACCACGTCGACCCCCTGCTGCCGTAGCAATTCTGCCACCCGCAACGAAATGGGATTGACCACCTGCTTTTCCTGCAGGCCCCCCCGACCTACGGCGCCGGGGTCCCGCCCGCCATGCCCCGGATCGATCACCACCCGAAATCGCCCTTCCTGCACGCGCGGCAGTTCACCGTCGGGCAGGGGCGGTTCTGGGTTGGCGGGGGGCTGTCGGTTTGGCAGCCCGGGGCGGCTGGGGCGGGTTGGTTCCGGCACAGGAATCGGCTGTCCGGCTGCAACGGATTGGGATGGCCCCGCGTCTGGAATCTCGCGAATGGATACCCCATCGGGCAAAATCACGGCTCCGCCAATGTTGCTGGCGGCAGCGGTCCACTCGGGGCTGTCTGGCCCCAGATTCATAATAATGCGGGCCACAGGTGGGTTGGTGGTGTCTTGAACCGCCTCCCAACTGCTGATGCTGTAGCGATTGACCGGCAGGGATTGGGCTGTGAAGGTGGGTGCGATCGCACTATCGGCAAAGGTCAGTACCATTTGTCGGCCGGTCGGTCCATCTTTTTGAGTGGTGATCTCAACCGTGGGCACTTCGCCCCGGGTTCGGACAAAAAAGCCATCGGCAGTGGTTACAATGCCCTCAATTTGAGTTGCCGGGTTGCTGACCGCCTGATTGCGAACAATGTTTTCTAATCCCGTCGTGGGTGGGGGTGGGCTATCGCCACTGGTGCGCTGGGCGGTGGGAAGCTGCACATACCACTGCCGATCAGTTTCACCGCGGACCTGAATGCGTTGCGGGTCAATGGTGTAGCCCTCGTCAAACTCAACTACAATCCGTGTCGTGCCGGCGTCGAACTGACCGACACGGACCGAACGCACGCCATCCTGGTTGACCAGTTGCGACGCGGTGGCGCGGCCCAGACTGGTGCCTGGGAGGTCAATGACTAGCCGAGTGGGGTTAAAGATCAGTTGGGCGCTAGGCTGCACGCGAGTATCGGTGACAAACTCGAGCCGATTAGCGCGAGTGTCGAAGCGCCAGGATTCTAGTCGGGCAGCCTCCGCCGGTAGGGCAATGAGAATCGCGCCTGCCAGTCCCAATACCCCAAGCTGCAATGATTTGGAGCCCGATAATCTAGGCCGTAGACGATTCCACTTCACTCAAGTTCTCCCACGGGCGTCCCCGTTGACCAAGCCCCTCGGTTAGGTGTAACCGTAGGGCTCCTTTTCCTGGACAGTGATGGCAGCTACATCCATGGGGATAAGACTGCGTGCATGACATGATGTACCCAACGTGAAGACCCAGTGTGATGTCCCAAGGGGACTCGCCTGGCTTGGTCGCTTAACGCAGATAGCGCCAACTATATCGTCTCGGGCATCGTTAGAAGGACATCCCGTACGGTCATACCATCCGGCTTACGATTTTCGCGTTTTTAAGCCAATTCGCCTAGGGGGGGCCAAATAATTTGCTCTATCTTTGTATCGTTAGACGGCATCTGACGAAGATTTTTAGGTAATTGTTACAGGCTCCTTTCCATATCTTCCAGCTGTTTGGGCACAGCTGCCGTCAAAACCTCTTGCCCGGTCTCGGTCACCAAAACATCATCCTCAATCCGCACACCGATGCCCCGCCAGCGTTCATCTACCTCTGGTTGGCCTTCTTCAGGCTGGTATTCCGGTGCAATGTAAATGCCAGGCTCTACGGTCACCACATTACCGGCTTGAAACGGTTTCCACGTTTTGTCTGGGTTACGCAAAATGCCGCTGTCATGGACGTCTAGACCTAGGAAATGGCCGGTGCCGTGCATATAAAAGGCCTTGTACTTTTTATCTTCGATCAGCTGGTCTACCTTGCCGACCAGCAGCTCCAGCTCCACCAACCCCTCAGTAATGGTCTGTACCGCGGCGTCGTGGAAGGCATTGAAGGGCTGGCCAGGCTGTACCTTGGTCATGGCCTGCTGTTGTGCCTCTAGCACCAGTTCGTAAATCACCCGCTGTTCGTCACTGAACTTGCCCCCGACGGGAAAAGTGCGGGTGATATCAGCGTTGTAATAGTGGTAGGCACAACCCGCATCGATCAGCAGCAGATCACCTGCCTGCATTTGCCGATTATTTTCGATGTAGTGGAGAATGCAAGCGTTATCGCCAGAGGCCACGATAGAAGGGTACGCCGGGCCCATGCCCCCTTCCAGCCGGAAGATGTGCTCCATCTCCGCCTGGATTTCGTATTCGTGGCGGCCGGGGCGAGCAATGTCACGGGCGTGGTTATGGGCCTTAGCCGTAATCTCAATCGCCCGGCGCATCAAATCCAACTCACTGGACTGCTTCACCCGCCGAAAATTCTGCATCAGCAGTTTGCTGTCTTCTATGGCAACGGGGCCGGTCCCTCGTTTGGTATAGGTTCGGATCAGGCCTTCCCATAACCTAAGAACCTTCTGATCAAAGGCCCGGTCATTGCCAAAGTGATAGTAGAGCCGGTCGGCCTTCTCTACATAGGGTTTCAGCTTTTCATTCAGCTCGTTAATCGAGTAAACCTCGTCAGCCCCTAACTTCGCCTTAGCGGCCTCTACCCCGAGTCGTCGCCCTGACCAGGTCTCCGCGGTTAAGTCTTTGGGCCGCACAAACAGTACAAATTGGTGCTCATCATGGCTGGGCGACAGCACGGCCACAGCCCCAGGCTCGTCAAATCCTGTCAGGTAGTAAAAGTCGCTGTACTGCCTAAAGGGATGCTCCACATCGTTGTGGGCGGTCGCCAGCGGCGCGCTGGTAAAAATGGCAGTGCCATGACCAATGGCGTTGAGTAAAGCCTGGCGACGAGCGAAGTATTCGGAAGACATGGAGAGTAGGGTGGTGAGGTGGAAAGCAGATGGGGCAATCGTCAGCGAACCCGCAGGCTGAAACTTTTGGAAACATCGCCTCACTGAGCGCAGCGGCCCAACCACCTCACCCAGCGCGAAGCACGTCCCAACCGAGTGCAGCGCCCCAACTTACTCCTACCTTAAAAGGGATAGCTCAGCACAGCAATGCGCATACCGCTGCTGGGCAGGCTTCCGGGCGATACAGTTAGGGTACTGCCCGGGCGAGTAACCGCGGCCCCAGACATAAGACCGAGAAACTCGTCAACGGTGACAATATCGCAGGTTTCTGGATCTGCGGCTTGGGTTCGGTATTGGGTCGGAATCACCAGCTTGGGCTGGAGGTCGCGAACCGTCGCAGCTGCCTCCTCAGGGGTGTAGGCTTTTGGACCCCCACCCACGGGAATCAGCAGCACGTCAGGTCGGCCAATCAGAATTTTATCTTCGAGTTCGATGGGGGCCGCTGCGCCGCCCAAGTGCACAACGCTGACGCCGCCTTGGATCCATTGCCAAGCGGTGTTGACCCCAAAGCGCCGCCCGCCTTCGCGGTCGTGGGGCATGCCGATGCCCTGCAAGGTTAGGCCGTTCAGTTCGTAAGCGCCCGGCTCATCCAGCAACTCGATACCTGTATAGGTATCGTCGACAAAGCCTTCGTCAAACAGGCGACTGCTAATCAAAATCAGGTCTGCACCAACGCTGGGTTCCGAATACCCTGCTGTGCAGCCGATAGCCCGGAAGGGGTTGGTCAGCACCCGGCGACCGCTGCCGGTGAACAAAAAGCTGGTGTGCCCGAGCGTTTGGATAGTCAGTGAACTGGCCTGGGCCACGGCCCGATAGTTTGCTGCTAGTCCCAGCCCCAGCGAACCCACCAACGATGCGCCCGCCATCCGCAGTAACCGTCGCCGTCTCATAGCATCCTCACGTTAAGAAATTTCAACCACAGGTGAACCGC
>JBCBOC010000199.1:0-6661 GCA_039821475.1 Cyanobacteria bacterium J06632_22
GCTGCCAGACAAAATAGCCTACGCCAAGGCAGGCCAGCACCACAGCCACCTGCTGTCCCCGATACAGCCGCTCCCGCAGTACCACAAACCCCAGCAGTACCGTTACCAGCGGGTTAATGTAATACCCCAGACTGGTTTCCACCACTCGGTCTGTATTTACACCATAGATATATAGCCCCCAGTTAAAGGTCAGCAGCGATGCCGATAGCAGCAGCCAGGCCACCTGCTGGCGGGACTTTAAGCGTGACCTGACCTCTTTCCATCGCCGCTGCCCCACTAGCAGCAAACCTAGGAAAACCAGTGACCAAATCATCCGGTGGCTCAGCACCTCAACCGGCGATACTCCGGCAAAAAATTTCCAATAAATCGGCAGCAGCCCCCAAGATCCGTAGGCCAGCATCGCATATAGCGCCCCGCCAGCGCCCCCTTCCGTTCCTTTGGATGAATCACCCATAAATCACCTGCTACATCACCAGAAACCAGCGCCCAATCCTAACGCCCTTCATCAGCATTCTGCTATCGAAACGGTTCATGGTTTTTAGGCATGGTGGCGATGCCTCTCTGTGTGTCATTCCGCCATAAAACACGGCCTCACTCCAAAATATAGAAATTGCCACAATCCTTACAGAGAGAAACTTTTAAGGGGCTCGGCCGGCCTCACCCCCTCACCCCCTCACCCCCTCACCTCATTAAAGGTGTAAACTTTTGTAAGAACGACTCATAAAGAATTTCTTAATTATGGCTACCGGATTCGGCAAAGCACCTGAAAAGCCTAAGGTCTCTAAACGGGCAAAGGAACGCGCCAAAGCCGCCGACCAAATGGATAAAATGCGTGCCGATGGCCTACCCGAGTACGAAGTTTATATCCGCATCAAAGATAAAAAGCAGTGGTATCCCGTGGGGGCCATGGCGGTACAAAGCTCTCGCCAGATTAACCGCGCTATCTATGACAGTCAGAATGACCTGCTGCAGGGGGCCTTTCGCATTTATCCTGTGCTGCGGAAAAACAAAGACCGTCTGGAGTATGGCTATCGCCTGAAGGAGTACAACGACGAAGAGATTCAGCTAGCGGCTAAGCCTGCCCTAACGCCCGGTGGCGGCATTGGTAATGTTGTCGGAGCCCTAGGCGACAGCATTGGCACAATGGCTTCATCCTTATTTAAGCGTGGGTAATGCCCGACTTTACTGCCCTCGCTCAGCAATACAAAACAGCGCTGCTAGACGACGTCCTTCCTTTCTGGCAGCGTTACTCGATTGACGAGGAATACGGGGGCTACTTTACTTGCTTAGATAATGCAGGCAATGTCTACGATACGGACAAGTTTATTTGGCTGCAAAATCGCCAGATGTGGACCTTTTCCATGCTCTTCAATCGGTTGGAGCAGCGCCAATCTTGGCTGCAGGTGGCCGAACAAGGGGCCCGATTTTTGGCAGATCATGGACGTGATGACGATGGCAACTGGTACTTTTCTCTAAATCGGCAAGGGCAACCCTTGGTGCAGCCCTACAACGTTTTTTCTGATTGCTTTGCGGCCATGGCCTTCAGCCAATATGCCCAGGCCTCTGGAAAAGATTGGGCCGGTGAGGTTGCACTGCAGGCCTACAACAATGTTCTCCGCCGTCAGACTAACCCTAAGGGCCAGTACAACAAGGCCTACCCAGGGACACGACCGCTTAAAAATCTAGCAGTACCCATGATTTTGGCGAATCTCTCTTTAGAGATGGCAGGCCTTTTACCCAATAACAAGCTGGACGACATTCTCTCTGAGACGGTTTCAGCAGTTATGGGCACCTTTCTCGATGCTGAACGGGGGCTCCTGTACGAAAATGTAGCCCCAGATGGCAGCCCTGTGGACTGTTTTGAGGGACGCGTGATTAATCCTGGCCATGGCATTGAGGCCATGTGGTTCATGATGGATATTGCCCAGCGGCAGGGCAACACGCAGTTGATTGATCAGGCCGTTGATATTGTTCTCAGTACCCTGGCATTTGGTTGGGATGATGAACACGGTGGTATCTTTTACTTTTTGGATACCCAGGGACACCCGCCGCAACAGCTAGAATGGAGCCAAAAGCTCTGGTGGGTCCATCTCGAAACGCTAGTAGCCCTGGCTATGGGATATCAGCTCACCGGGCGTGAGGACTGCTGGCAGTGGTATGAACGAGTGCATGAGTACGCTTGGTCTCACTTTGCCGACCCCGCACAGGGAGAATGGTACGGCTACCTAAACCGACAGGGTGAGGTGTTGTTAGCACTCAAGGGTGGAAAGTGGAAGGGGTGCTTCCATGTGCCGAGGGCACTGTACCTGTGCTGGCAAATCTTTGAGGCTATCGAGTCTGTGAAGCCATAGAATCTGTGAAGCCATAAAATCTGTGAAACCATACAATCTGCGAGGTCAGGGTGTTTGGGGTGCCTTAAAGCCATAGAGATATGGGAGATATGGCCCCCAGATTTGAGGGCATAAATTTAAGCTCCCCTAGCCTATTTCCACGGAACAAAATACTCAGCCATTAGCTCGGTTACCGTAGGACTGCCCACGAGTAACCCATGACCACCCCCACTTTAGCTGCGCCCGCCACCGCTACAACCGATGCATTTGACTGCATCCAGGCTGGATTTGAAGCTCAGGTAGCACGAACGCCAGATGCGATCGCATTGATTGGCTCTACCGAAACTCTGACATATCAGGCACTCAACCGGCGAGCCAACCAGTTGGCCCACTATCTCCGTACCCAGGGCATTGGCCCGGATACCCTAGTGGCCATTTGTATGACTCGGTCCGTCGCGATGGTTGTCGCTTTTCTCGCGGTGCTCAAGGCGGGAGGGGCCTACGTGCCCATCGATCCCAGTTACCCAAAAGAGCGACGGGCCTACCTGCTAGAGGATGCTCAAGCTCCCGTCTTGCTGACCGAAGCAGGACTATTGGAAACCCTACCGGACTACAGCGGTACCTGCCTGTGTCTAGACCGAGACGCGGCGCAATTCTCCACCTACGGCACGGACAATCCCACCCCCAACACCTCGGCGGATAACCTGGCCTATATCATTTACACCTCAGGCTCCACCGGCAATCCCAAGGGCGTACTGATTCCCCATCGGGGGCTAGTGAACCATGCGCGGGCCATGGCCGCAGCCTTTGAGCTAAAGGGGTGCGATCGCATGTTGCAGTTCTCTAGCATGAGTTTCGACATCATCATTGAAGAGGTCTACCCTACGTTGATTAGGGGGGACTGCCTGGTGCTCAGAACTGACGCCGTTGCACAGTCGATCAAAGCCTTTACTGAATTTGTTCAACGACATCAAGTGTCGATCTTGAACCTGCCTACGGCCTTTTGGCATGAACTGGTGCGAGGCATGGCAACGGAGCCGCTACCCGATTCAGTCCGTCTGGTGGTGGTGGGCGGAGAGAAAGCCTCCCGCGCCATGTATGCCCGCTGGCGTGAGTTAGTCGGAGAACGTGTCCGCTGGCTCAATACCTACGGCCCGACAGAAACCACCGTCAGTGCTACCCTGTTTGACCCTATCGCGGCCAACTTTGACTATACCGACGAAGAACTCCCCATCGGCCGTCCCCTACCCAATGTGACAGCCCATATTCTCAACGACCAGCTCCAGCCCGTGCCCGTCGGTACGGGCGGAGAGTTACACATTGGTGGGGCCGGTCTGGCCCGCGGCTACCACAACTTACCTGAGAAAACTGCAGAACGCTTCATTACCGAAACTGGAGAACGACTCTACAAAACGGGAGATGTGGTGCGTCAACGGCCCGATGGCGTGATTGAGTTTTTAGGCCGGGCTGACTTTCAGGTGAAGATTCGCGGCTTTCGGATTGAGCCTGGCGAAATCGAGGCCCGACTAGAACAGCATGCCCACATTGCCCAACAGATTGTTGTTGCCAGGGAAGAGCGCAATGGCAACAAACGTTTGGTGGCATACCTGGTTCCGAAGGCTGGTCAGCAGCTGGTGATCCAAGACGTGAGGCAGTTTGTGGCCGAAGCGCTGCCAGAATACATGGTGCCATCGGCCTTTATGGTTTTAGATGCACTGCCGCTGACCACCAATGGCAAGGTTGACCGTCGCAGCTTACCTGCCCCGGTCTATGACGCGACCGAGGTGGACCCGCCTACAACAGAATTAGAAACCCAACTGGTCGCCCTTTGGCAACAGGTACTGTCATTACCTACGGTTGGCGTAACCGACAACTTCTTTGACCTGGGTGGTTATTCTCTGCTGGTGGCACGGCTGTTTAACCAGTTAGAACAGACCCTCGGCTACAGCGTGCCCCACACGCTCCTGTTCGAGGCTCCGACCATTCGCAAACTGGCCCAACAGCTAGAAGGGCTCGCCGATGCAGTAGCCTCTACCCATGAGCTGATTGTCCCGCTGGGCCAGGGACAACAGTCCCCACCGCTCTTTCTCATACACGATGCCGATGGTGAGGTTTCGCCGTATTTGAACCTGGCCCAACAGCTGGATCGACCGGTGTACGGGGTGAGACCGCGCGTGAATGCTCAGGGCGTTCCTTATCATAGTCGCATTAACCACATGGCCGTGGATTACCGACAAGCCATTCAGTCTGTGCAACCCCAGGGACCTTACCTCGTGGGCGGGCTCTGCGCTGGCGGTGTGCTGGCGTTTGAAGTCGCACTACAGCTCCAGGCCCAGGGAGAAACCGTAGACCTGGTAGCCCTCCTCGAAGCGCCAGATGTCGCAGCGGTGGAAAAAGCTCGACCCGGGTTAACTCGCCGGTTGCGATCGCGATTTTCTGCGCTCACCCCCAATCGTCTGAGTGCGGTTCTGCAAAAGCTACCGGCCAAGACGATTAGCTACTTATCCTACAAAGTGTCGAGCACGTGGCAGCAGTGGAGCACCCAGAAGCGCACCCGACAGCTCCAGCAACTGCAGGACCAACATCGCCCACTGCCCCAAAACCTTAGGCACCTTTCTATCCGGGAGGTATACCTGTTTGCCGAGCAGCACTATACGCCAGCAACAGTCTTCGACGGCTCAGTGTTGCTGGTCAAAGCTACCGCTGGTAGCGATGTTGACCAGCCCTACCACGAGATCTACGAAGACCGTCTCTTTGGTTGGCAGCCTCGGGTGACTCGGTCGGTCCAAATGGTGCAGGTTCCAGGCGGACATTCAACCATGTTATCGGCAGACAATGTAGACAATGTGGTAGCTGCATTAGAGGCCGCAGTTCAAGGCGACTAGTGGCCTGTCTAAACAAAAAGCAAGCAAAAAGAGAGCGCCGCTTTGACGGCGCTCTCTTTTTGCACAAGGCCCATTACCTTACATCATCTTTTCCTTCAGATTGCCAAAGGAGGGCACAATCTTATGCTCTAGATACCGATAACCGTTGGGTTCATTGGGGTCTAGCTGCAGGTCAGTGAAGTAGCTGGCGGTGGAGTCCTTCGCCTTAAAGGGACGGACCTTGTTGAGCGCCTTATAGGCAAAGCGCTTCATGCCCGCCCGCAGTCCAGTTTCTCTCACCTTACGATTTTTGATGCCCAGGTTACGCAGGATAAACCGATTGGCCAGTACCTCCAAATCACGATCGCGCAACGACGGGGTGTAGTAACTGGTCGTAATCGACACGTTTAAGTCAGGATACTCTAGCCGGTGCGGAGCGTTGCGGGGCCACCACATGACATCCCCAGGCTCTAACAAAAAGCACTGAGCATACTGGTCATACCAGGACTCATAGGGCATTTCCTCGTCGATTTCACCGGCGTAAATGTCCTCAAGAAATTCCTGGGGCGCCAGACGCTGGTCCATGGCTGGATACGCCCACACTTTCTCATGGCCGCGCATGTTCCACAACATGTTGGGGGCTGCATCCAAGTGGTAGTAAAGGATGGTTTGCGGTGAGGCGATTAACAAGGCACTATAGTCGCCGCGAATGCCGCCCAAGTGAGGACAGTTGGCGTCGATCTTTTCGTACATACCCTCAATCAAGTCAGAATAGGCGCGATCAAACTGCTCAATTTTGATCAGGTTGAACCACAACCGTCCGTGTTTGATGGCGTTGAAGATATCTTCCCCGGTGCTATCGGGGCTAATGTCAACACAGGTCCAATCCTCCCGGCGAGAGGGGTCAGTCCCCATGGTAAACGCCTGCAGATGCTCGCGGGGGTAGTTGTCCAATAGGTCAATCAGCCCAGCATCGGTAAATAGAGGTAGCTCATTGTAGCTGTGGTGGGTGCGGTAGGGAGACTGGCCAAAGGTGCGGTATTCGTCGGGTGTCCAGTTAAAGCGGGCCGTGCGATAGCTCGTAATCGTGGTACGCGGGGGGCTTGCTGTCATAGCAGAAACTCCAATGGTAGAGAGGGCTATGAACTGTTAGACCAGTTGACTACCGGGCAGTTCCGTTTTGGGGTGTCGGGGATGAAATTTTTAAGGTATGGCAATATATAGCCACCGCGCCCCCCCAAAAAGGGCCTTTGTGGCGACGGCACCTTTGTGGCGACGGCGATAAGGCACAGACTAGTCGAACCTAAGCGAGCCCCAAAGCGTCGGGCTTTCGACACCAGGGGCAATGTGCTGGGCCAGCCGCTGGGCGTCATGGCCAATAGATTCACCCTTTGTAGGGTCATCCAACGAATGTGAACGGGGATGTAGCCTGCGGTTTTTAATCGACTAAACACCCGCTCATCGGCC
>JBCBOC010000170.1:0-7054 GCA_039821475.1 Cyanobacteria bacterium J06632_22
CCATGATGTCATTCCGTTTAAGCTGTTGGCTCTTGTTCACATTTGTCTTTGTGGGCCTGAGCGGCTGTCGAGGGGGTAAAGCGCCGGATACTGCGGCCACGGACAAAATGCGCCAAACCTGCGCAGCAACCGTCATCAAACGAATTTCATCAGCTACCGAGGAGACGGTTTTTGTTGAAGATAGTGGATTAACGGACACCGAATTTCGGGTGATGCAGTGGCGTATGTCCACCACTACCGTATCCGGTAGATGTCTCTTTAATGAAGCCGGTGAATTTATCGAGTTTATCCAGCAGTGACTTTACTGAGGCTACGTGCTCAGTGGAAAGGACCGTGTATCCCTATCTAATGGGATAGTTCTGTAGCGTTTCGGATTCTGTTCATTCGAATTACTGCCTACACTTGTATGGCAGTCGATACCGGGTGTACGACTGAATGCCGTAGCGCCTTTAGGGGGCCGCGACACTGAAGTCATGAGGCCATTGGACTCGGGTCGTGATGCCATGAGAGAGGAGAGATGGGGTCACCAAATGTGGCGTTCTAGCGTATTACACGCGCAGTCCCACTGCTTCCATCCTGCCTTCGACTCGCTATAGCCATAGATACGCCAACGATTAGATAGGAACTTGCTGGAGTACTGCTGCAACATGCCATCGCCCTTACACACCATCAAATCTGAATCGGCGACCGCGTCGTTGACGGGACAATCCTGGCAGGTTCTAGCCTATCGATTAGCGATTCAACAGCTTAAAACATCTCAACAGCAGCTCACCGAACAAAATCATCAGTTGGAGCAAACGGTTGATAGCCAAACTGAAACGCTCAAGCAAGTGATTCGAGAGCTACGGCAGGAACTGCTCCACTGTTCTCGTACCGAAGCAGAGCTCAAGGCAACCCAGGCCCAATTGGCCAAACAGGTTGAAGTCCGAACCATTGAGCTACAAAAGATGGAAGCTCGGCTTCACGCTGAGGTTGCTGAACGGCAGCACGTGGAGCAATCCCTGCAGCAGAGTGAGCGACGGTTTCAGAAGCTCGCCGACAATATCCCGGGTATGATTTACCAATTTCGCCTGGCGCCCGACGGCCAGTCTTCCTTTCCCTTTATTTCATCCGCCTGTTACGACATTTTGGGATACACCGCCGAGGAGATGTATCAATCTCCTGATCTGTTGTTAACGCGTATTCATCCCAACGATCAAGCTGGGTTTGAAGCGGCTGTCGCCGAGTCAGCTCAGCAGCTGATCCAGTGGGACTGGGAAGGTCGCATGTTGACTAAGTCCGGAGATATCCGCTGGATTCGAGCGCGCTCGAATCCGGAGCGACAATCCGATAATGCCATCGTTTGGGATGGGCTCTTGATTGATGTCAGCGACCAGAAGCGGGCTGAACTCGACTTGAGTCAGGCTAAACGCAGCCTAGCGATCCAAGTGGAGAATCGGACCATTGACCTGAAGCGGACCATTGAGCGGCTTAATCAAGAAGTTCGCGATCGCACCCAAGCTGAAACCGCTCTACGCCAGTCTGAACTACAGCTTAAGCAACAGACCCAAGACCTGGAAACCACCGTTACCAAGCTCAAACGCACCCAGGCGCAACTGGTGCAGAGTGAAAAGATGTCAGCCCTCGGACAGTTGGTTGCTGGAGTCGCCCACGAAATCAATAATCCCGTCAGCTTTATCTATGGCAACCTCAATCCAGCCAGAGATTACACCCAAGAACTCCTCAACCTGATTCAGCTCTATCAGCGACACTATCCCAATCCGCCAGAGGCTCTCCAAACCGTCCTAGACGAGATCGACATCGACTTTGTACAAACCGATGTTATCAAGGTTCTCGATTCGATGGAGATCGGGGCCCGTCGTATCAAGCAAATTGTTCTCTCCTTGCGCAACTTCTCTCGCATGGACGAATCCGAATGGAAAACCGTTAGCTTGCACGAGGGACTCGACAGTACGCTGATGATTCTGGGGCACGCCCTCAAGCCCCAAGCCCACCGACCTCAAATTCAGGTGATTAAAGCCTACGGCGATTTACCGATGGTCGATTGCTTCGCCGGACAGCTCAACCAAGTCTTTATGAATCTGTTGTCTAACGCCGTAGATGCCCTGGAAGATCAGCATAAGGTTCATCCTAAAACGGCATTAACCATCACAGTACATACCTGGGTCGAACAAGATCAGGCCATGATTGCCATTAGTGATACGGGCATTGGCATGCCTGAGGCGGTGTGCGATCGCATCTTTGACCCGTTCTACACCACCAAGCCAGTGGGTAAGGGTACCGGCATGGGCCTATCGATTAGCTATCAGGTGGTCACCCAGCGGCATGGGGGGCAGCTCACCTGCACCACCCAGCCAGGACAGGGCACGACGTTCTTGATTCAGCTGCCGCTCCGACGGTAGCGCGGCCCTTCAGGAGTACCGCACCTGAGACTGTATTACACCACACTCGACCGGGCACCACAGCTGGCTATGCTGGATGATCATGCCGTGGCCGTTCGCCGCTCTACAGCGTTAGCTCATTTGCACCGTTCAAGGGTAGGCTAGCGACCACGGACAGCGAACATTCAGGGAAATCTCCATGGCTAACGGCACCGTCAACGGCACCATGATGCAGTACTTCCATTGGTACATCGAGAACGATGGCAACCTATGGAATCAGGTCGGTCAGAACGCCTCAGAACTGTCGGCAGCAGGCTTTACGGCACTGTGGCTACCGCCGGCTTACAAGGGCATGAGCGGGGATTGGGACGTGGGCTACGGGGTCTACGACATGTACGATCTGGGCGAATTTGATCAAAAAGATGCCATTCGTACCAAGTACGGCACTAAAGCACAGTATCTCGATGCCATACGTACAGCTCAGTCTGCCGGCATTGCCATCTACGCAGACGTGGTCCTTAATCACCGCATGGGCGGCGACCGCGCTGAGGTGTTCAAAGCCACGCCCTATGCTCAAAACAATCGCCTGACACCCATTGGGCCACTCCAAGAAGTCAAAAGCTATACCAACTTTTACTTTCCAGGGCGGGCGGGCAAGTACTCCCAGTTTGAGTGGAACTGGACCCACTTTGATGCTGTAGACTACAACGCCTACGACAACAGCGGCGATACGGTCTACCTGGCCGAAGGCAAACGCTTTGACGACTACGTTGCCCTAGAAAAAGGAAACTTCGCCTATCTCATGGGCTGCGACCTAGATTTCCAGGACCCCAAAGTGCGCGAAGAAGCCATTCGCTGGGGAAAATGGTACCTCGACATCACTGGCGTTGAAGGATTCCGCATTGATGCCATCAAACACATCTCTGCCTGGTTCTTTCCAGAGTGGATCGATGCCCTAGAACGCCATGCCGGAAAGGACCTGTTCATGGTGGGCGAATATTGGCAGCCCGATATCCAAACGCTGCATTGGTATATCGACGCGGTGGGCGGTCGCATGATGGTCTTTGATGTGACCCTACATTACAACTTCCACTACGCCAGCAAAAAGGGCGGCGACTATGACCTGCGGCGCATCCTAGACGATACGCTGATACAGCAGCGTCCCACCCATGCGGTCACCTTTGTCGAAAACCATGATTCACAGCCACTCCAGGCCCTTGAGTCGGTGGTTGAACCCTGGTTTAAGCCCTTGGCTTACGCCATCATTTTATTGCGCGCCCAGGGTTACCCCTGTGTCTTCCACGCAGATTATTACGGTGCCCACTACACCGATCGCGGCTACGAAATCTGGATGGATTCCCATCGCTGGCTGATCGACAAGTTTCTCTACGCTCGTCAAAATTTTGCCTATGGCCCCCAGTACGACTACTTCGACCATTGGGACACCATTGGCTGGACGCGACTAGGCGACACCGACCACCCCCAGACCATGGCCGTACTGATGAGCAACGGTGCCCCTGGACAAAAATGGATGAAGGTGGGCAAACCCAATACCGAGTTTAAAGACCTGACCGAACATGTTGACGGCACGGTTACGACGAACGCAGAAGGCTGGGCCGAGTTTCGCTGTAATGGCGGGTCAGTGTCAGTGTGGGTAGAGGCCTGAGAGAGGGTAATGAACGCTATACCTCTGTTCAACAGATAGCTACAGGCAAGGTTTCGCCCTTGGCGCTACCGCAGGTTCATGTTGAGGTGAGCCCAAAGTGCTCAGCAGTTGGTGGGCAGCTTGCAGGTCCCTTCGATAGTGAACGGTGCAAACAGATGACCGTTGCAGTAGTCCGCAATCATATTGACTCGTCCGCTACGTTACCCTGACTTGAGGGCGCGGAGCCGCTTGGGGGTGCTACTCAGCTAGAGGCTGGGCGAGAGGGGGGCGGCAGTAAGAATCAGCCGCTGTATTCGCTCTGCTGCTGGATCAGCTTCGCCACCAAACCCGTCCAACCCGTCTGGTGACTGGCCCCCAGTCCGGCACCGTTATCCCCATGGAAGTACTCATAGAACAAAACATACTCCTGCCAGTGAGGGTCCTGATGGAAAATATCCGTATCGCCATAGACAGGTCGTTTGCCGTTCTCGTCCGGCAAGAAGATTTTTATCAGCCGCTGGGACAGCTCTGATGCCACCTCCCACAGCGTCAGCCAGTTCCCTGAGCCGGTGGGGCACTCTACCTTAAAGTCGTCACCGAGGTAGTGGTGAAACTTTTGCAGCGACTCAATCAGTAAGTAGTTGACTGGAAACCAAATCGGGCCGCGCCAGTTAGAGTTACCGCCAAAGAGCGGGCTACTGGACTCAGCCGGTTCGTAGTGAACCGAATAGGTTTCGCCATTGGCGTGGAAGTGGTACGGGTGGTCGGCATGATAGCGGGACAGGGCGCGAATGCCGTAGGGGCTGAGGAATTCCGATTCATCCAGTAGTTTAGTCAGCAGGCGACGGAGGCGGTCACTGGGTTCGTTGCGATCTCGAGTGGCATAGCACAGTGCCAGCATCCGCCTCGCCCCATCCCCCTCAGCCTCCATGCAGGCCACGTTTTTACGCAGGTCTGGCCGATTATTGATAAACCACTCCACCCGTTCTTTAAACCCAGGCACCTGCGCTAGCAAGTCCGGGTCTAGCGTCATCACCGCATACAGCGGAATCAGTCCCACCATCGACCGCACCTTCAGCCGCTGCCGGTCACCATTGGGAAAGTGCATCACATCATAAAAGAAGCCGTCTTCCTCATCCCACAGCTGGGTACGGTCTGAACCGACATGGTTCATCGCATCGGCAATGTAGAGAAAATGTTCAAAGAACTTGGTCGCCATGTCTTCATAGACCGGATTCTCCTTAGCCAGCTCTAGGGAAATCGTCAGCATGTCCAGGCAGTACATGGCCATCCAACTGGTGCCATCGGCTTGCTCGATCCGTCCCCCTGTGGGTAGGTCGCTGCGGTTGAAGGCGCCAATATTGTCTAGGCCTAGGAAACCGCCTTCAAACACGTTGTTCCCTTCCGCATCCTTACGGTTTACCCACCAGGTGAAGTTGAGCAACAGCTTTTGAAAGACGCGTTCGAGAAATACACGGTCCCCTTGACCGGTCTGTTTCTGCTCAATTTTGTAGACACGCCATGTTGCCCAGGCATGGACCGGCGGGTTCACATCGCCAAAGTTCCACTCGTAGGCCGGGAGTTGGCCATTGGGGTGCATATACCATTCCCGGGTCATGATATCGAGCTGGTGCTTGGCAAAGGCTGGATCGACCATGGCCAGGGGCAGACAGTGAAAGGCCAAGTCCCAGGCCGCAAACCAGGGGTACTCCCACTTATCAGGCATAGAGATAATATCGTGGGCGTCGAGGTGCCCCCAATGCTTGTTGCGCTGACGACCGTCCGGTGGCGTGGGCTGGGTTGGATCCCCCCGTCGCCAACGGGAAACGTCATAGTGATAGACCTGTTTAGTCCATAGAAGTCCGGCAAAGGCCTGGCGCTGTAACGCACGCTTGGCATCATCCATCGGTACAGACGAGAGCTTTTGGTAAAACGCGTCTGCGTCCTGTTGTCGTGCCTCTAAAATCTGTTGAAAGTCGCCATTATCCAATGCCTGTTCTGGCCGATCGTTCAGGCGCAAGCGTAGAACCTGGGCGCCGCCAGCAGGGAGCGTTAGCGTATACTGGGCAGCCGCTTTGGTCCCTGTGTTTTCAGGATTTACCGCGTCGGTTTCGCCATCAATCACATAGCGAGGAAAGGCATCTTTGGTGTAAGGAGAACTGTTATCGCTACCAAACAAGGCTTTCTCATTTGTCTCATTCTCCGTAAAGAGAAGACTGCCTGACTGTTTGGCCCAGCTGTCATGGCGTTGGCAGTGCAGCCATCGATTGCCCAAAACAGGATGGGACGCTTGAATGCTGCGGGCCACTGGTTGAATATTGGACAGTTTGAGCTGGGGCTTGTCATGCTCGGCTTGCCAAGACCAGGTATTTCGAAACCAAAGGGTTGGTAGAACGGTTAGCGTTTTCTCTTCGGGGCCACGATTGGTCACCGTGATTTGGATAAGAATGTCCTCTGGGGCGGCTTTCGCGTACTCGACCTGGATGTCAAAGTAGCGGCTTTCGTCAAATGCGCCCGTATCAAGAAGTTCGTATTCTTGCTCATGGCGGTTGCGATCGCGATTACGCTGCACTAACGCCTCGTAGGGATAGGCTTGCTGCGGATACTTATAAAGCGCCTTTAAGTAAGAATGCGTTGGTGTCGCATCCCGGTAGAAGTAGTACTCCTTCACATCTTCGCCATGATTTCCCTGGGGGCCCGTCAGGCCAAATAACCGCTCCTTTAGCACCGGGTCCTCTCCATTCCACAGGGCCAGGGCAAAGCACAACAGTTGCTGATCGTCACAGATACCCAACAGGCCATCTTCGCCCCATCGATAAGCCCGCTGATGAGACTGCTTATGGGGGAAATAGGTCCAGGCATCGCCATTGGGACTATAGTCCTCGCGAACCGTGCCCCACTGCCGCTCGCTCAGGTAAGGTCCCCATCGTTTCCACAGTTCGGAGCTTTGTAAACGCTGGTGTTCGGGCGTCATCACAGGTCAAACGATACGGCAGATTACTCCCGATATTAGGCCAGATTAGCCCAA
>JBCBOC010000155.1:0-7435 GCA_039821475.1 Cyanobacteria bacterium J06632_22
GAGTTTTACTCTTTCAAATTGAGTCTATCCAGCTGCACTACGCGACTGAATACAGATTTTGATCGGGGCGATATGTTTTGGGTGTAATTGGTCTAACCTCTAGGCAGGACGAAGAGTTTTACTCTACGGAGCAGCCGCTATCCGGCAGGGTATGCGACTGTCGCCACGAATGCTCCGCCTATGGAACGGTGTTGTTTCAATACCTGGCATGAGTGGCCAAAGCTATAATTGCTGAATGACAGCCTTTGGAGGATCCAAACATGCGGCGTCTGCCCCTATTCGCGCTTGCCCTAATCAGTACAGCCCTGCTGGGTGGGTGTAATTTCTTTAACCGTGGCAGCGACACTGATGTTGCGGATGTGCCCGCTGAGGATGGTGCGCCTGTTGTCACGGCGGATGCTCCTGAGAGCGAGGGCTTGCCAACCCCTGCCCAGAGCGACTTTGCAGATCCAGTTGTGCCGGCAGATGATGCTGTAACGGTGGTCGCGCCGGATCTGATTCAGTCTACGGATCCTAATGAGCGAGCCATTGGTGTCCAGCGCAGTCGTCCCGATCCGTTTGCATCGCTGCCGATTCCTCCCACGCCGCCCGAGCCTATCGTATCCCCGACAGCCACGGGTGCCCGTGCACAGCCATCCAATGCGGCGAGTCAGGGCGGTGCTGCTGCTGCAACTGCAGCCAATCCGTCGTCGACGCCAACGGTTAGTGCGCCCTCTGACGGTGGTGCATCGGCCGCTGCTGCATCGCCCAGCAGAACTCCGGCTGTAACGCCAAATGTTGCTGCTGCAAATCCGGCTGCGACTTTGCCACCTGTACCGCAACCGACAACAGCGCGTGCTGTGCGCATTTCAGGTGTTGTCCAAATCGGTGGTACGCCCTACGCCATTGTCCAGGCGCCTAATGAGGTCGAGCGGTATGTTCGGGCGGGTGAGCGCATTGCCAGTGGAAGTGTCTTGGTTAAGCGCATCGATACTCGTTCGGTAGAGCCTCGAGTGATTTTGGAGCAAAATGGAATTGAGGTTATCGCGAATGTAACGGCGGGCAGCGCAGGGGTGGCAACTGATCTACCTGAACCACCAAGCACTCCTCAGGCCTCTCTCGTGTCAGCTAATACGCTTTCTGCGTCTGAATTGTAAGTTACCTCGCCTAAGATCTGTGAACGTTAGTGTCGGATGACGCAGCGACTAACAGTAGCATCAGATGTTGCTGCTCGGGTTGCGGTGAAGCTGCTGTGCATACTTTGTGTGGGCGACTTCCTGCAGGAATGTTTTAAGGCATTTTTAGCGTCCCAGTTGCCTGGGATGATCGCCCCGCACACCCCCTCAAAAAGGGCCTGGGTGACGACGGCGATAAAGGATGAAAGGCGTTGCTTGGCTCGGTACAGTCTGGGGCCCGGTTGCCATATGTTGCGCAAGCTTGAGATAGGCAACAATTCTTAAACGCCTGGGTGACATCTTCTTGACCGACGAATAGTAATCTGGTGTACAGATGCCCAAAAGGGCATGTCATTATCTGTCATTTCTAGGCGAGAGGCATAGACATGGTTAAGCGTGGATCTAAGGTCCGTATCCTCCGTAAGGAGTCCTATTGGTTCAGAGACGTCGGCACCGTGGCAACTGTTGACCAGAGCGGTATTCGTTACCCTGTGGTCGTCCGTTTTGAGAAGGTTAACTACTCCGGCATCAACACTAACAACTTTGCAGAAGCTGAGCTGGAAGAAGTCAGCTAAGGGGACGAGATTCCGCCTCCAACTGCGGACCATATAGCCTTGGTAGGCCATATAGCTTGGTAGGATAATTAGGCCATTACGTCATTGAGTGACCCTTTCTTGCCTTGCCTGAACTGCCTGAAGTTGAAACAGTCCGCCGGGGCTTGAACCGAGTTACACGACATCAACCCATTCGGGGTGGGCAGGTTCTATTGTCAAGGACCGTGGCTCACCCCGATTCCGTTGAGGCATTTTTACAAGCATTGGCCAAGGCCGAGATCGAGGGTTGGCAGCGGCGAGGAAAGTACTTACTGGCGGAGTTGACGAAAAAGGGGCAATCTGCGGGCTGGCTAGGGGTACACCTACGGATGACTGGGCAGCTTTTGTGGCTCGATCGCAGTGAAGCCGTGTCTAGTCATAGTCGAGTCCGGCTGTTTTTGGGGGAACAGCGAGAGCTGAGGTTTGTCGATCAGCGTACCTTTGGGCGGCTGTGGTGGGTCCCCCCAAATCTGGAGCCCTCAGCTGTGATGACGGGGCTACAGCGACTGGGACCGGAGCCGTTCGATCCCAGCTTTTCGGCCGCTTATTTAAAGGCGCAGCTGTCCCGCAGTCAGCGGCCCATTAAAAATGCGCTGCTGGACCAGCGCTTGGTTGCGGGGATTGGCAATATTTATGCGGATGAAGCCTTGTTTATCAGTGGTATTCGTCCGAAGACGCGTTGCGATCGCATTGGTCCGCGCCGGGTCAATAAGCTCCATTCCGCCATTATAAAAGTATTGACCGATAGCATTGAAGCAGGGGGCACCACCTTCAGCGACTTTCGCGATGTGCACGGTGTTAACGGCAACTACGGCGGCGTGGCGTGGGTATACGATCGCGAGGATGAGCCCTGCCGCCACTGTCAAACGCCCATTCAACGGATCAAATTAGCCGGTCGCTCAGCCCATTACTGTCCTCGCTGTCAGCGCTAGAGTTCTCTGCCGGGACAGAGGCGAACTTAGGGGGCGAACTTAGGGGGCAAACTTAGGGGGGAACCATACAGGAAGCCCTCAATTGCAGCAGGGTCCGCGACCCCAGGGCGACAGCGATAGGATGTTAACGCTATAGAATGTGTATGGTAGTAGTCAGATCCGGAAGGATTAAGGCTGCGACGACATTTTGCTTGACGCCTAACGGGATCGCCATACTGGATATCCTCTTTAGGTGGCCTGACGTAAATGGCGAAGACTAAAAACTATTTTGCACGGACCAAGGCTTCATGGCAGTAAAAAAGGGCAGTGTTGTACGGGTTGTACGGGAAAAGCTAGAAAATAGCGCTGAAGCAACGGCCAGCGACATGCGCTTTCCACCCTACTTATTTGAGACGAAGGGCGAAATTTTAGAGATTGCGGACGATTATGCCCTGGTTAAATTTGGGACGGTGCCCACACCCAATATCTGGCTACGGCTCGATCAGCTTGAGGCCTTCAAGTAGGCCTAGACCAGGTGCTACGTCCAAGCGCATATCTCAACCACCCCTCAACCATCACTGAGGGCTAAACAAGCGAATCATGCTGATTGCATTCGTCATGTTGATCGGGTCAGTGCATGGTGATAAATCTCTTCATGCAATTGTCCCTTCATGCAATCGCTCCTTAATGCAGTCTAATGGGGGCTACCGTTCCTTCGATTGCCCTGGCGAATAACGGTATCCTGCCCTGGTAAATCACCCAGGGCAGGATTGACAGCAGTACATGTCCTTTTTTTCGCTAACTCGCGATTTTGCGGGCCCTGCTAATGCCCTAACGCTTAGTATCGTTACTCATGAGATCGTTAGACCATGTCCCCTCAGGCTGACTTTTTCGCCTGAGCCATCAAAATATCGTGGGTGCTTCGGGCTGCTTCATCCTCGGCTGGGCGACGCTGTTGATAGGTGCCGTCAGGCTGCATCTCCCACGCCTGGCGATTGTCATCTAAGGAGACCTGGAGAAATTTTCTCAATGTTTGGCGGATATTGGCATCCAGGATGGGCGTCACAGCCTCAACTCGGCGATCTAAATTGCGAGGCATCCAATCGGCACTACCAATAAAGCACTCGTCGTTGCCGTCGTTGTGGAAGTAAAACACCCGCGAATGTTCTAAAAAACGACCAATCACACTCATCACGCGAATATTTTCACTGAGTCCGTCGATGCCGGGTCGCAGGCAGCAGATGCCGCGGAGAATTAAATCAATTTCGACGCCGGCTTGAGAAGCTCGATACAGCGTTTTGATCATCATGGGATCAACGAGCGCGTTCATCTTCAAAATTAGCCGACCCGTGCGACCGGCCTGGACATGTTGGATTTCCCGCTCAACCATTTCGATCATGCGATCGCGTAGCGTAATCGGTGCGATCAGCAGCTGGCGAAAGGACTGCTGTTGGGAGTAGCCGGTTAGGTAGTTGAATAGATCTGTCAGGTCTGCGCCCAGGTGAGGGTGGCAACTCATCAGTCCTAGATCGGTGTAGAGCTTGGCCGTTTTAGGATTGTAGTTGCCGGTCCCGATATGCACATAACGACGAATACCCGATCGTTCTCGACGGACAACCAGCACGACCTTTGTGTGGGTTTTGAGCCCCACGAGGCCATAAACAACGTGTACCCCTGCCCGCTCTAGTTTTCGTGCCCAGTTAATATTATTTTCTTCGTCGAAGCGGGCCTTAAGCTCCACCAGGGCAACGACTTGGATGCCGTTTTCCGCTGCGGAAATAAGCGCGTTCACGATAGGCGAGTCACCTGAGGTGCGATACAGCGTCATCTTGATAGCCAGTACGTCCCGGTCGTGGGCTGCCTGGGTGATGAACTGCTGTACGGTCGCCGAGAAAGAGTGGTAAGGGTGATGGACCAGACGATCGTGATTACGAATGAGGGCAAAGACATCCTCGGTATCGCCATCGGCGTCGTACCCCATCTGCCATTCGCGCGGGGTCACGGGTGACCATTTTGAATCTTTTAGGTGAGGTAAGGGGAGACCACTTAGGCTAATGAGATCGCCTAAACCTACCAGCCCATCAACTTCATAGACATCCTCCGGGGTCAGCCCCATCTCTTCTAGCAGCGTTGAACGCACTGCGCCAGATAGGCTGGACTGCATTTCGATTCGGACACTTGAACCGCCGAGTCGGCGCTTATTTAGCTCCTGTTCGATCGCGAGCATCAGATCATCGGCCTCGTCCTCTTCCACGTAGAGGTCGGCATTACGCGTAATTCGAAACACATGGTGTTCCTTGATGGTCATGCCGGGAAACAAAAACGCCAGGTTATGGGCAATGGCCTGTTCCATTGGCACGCCGGTCCAGCTACCATCGGTCCTCAGGGCTGCAGGCAGTTCGACAAAACGCGGTAAGACCTTTGGCACCTTGACTCGGGCAAAGTGATCTTCGCTGCCCTTGTCATCCTCTGCGTCACGACTGACCACCACCGCTAGGTTGAGGCTTAGATTTGAAATGTAGGGAAAGGGATGCCCCGGATCGACGGCCAAGGGTGTCAATACCGGAAAGATTTGCTCTTCGAAATGCTCGCGCAAAAAGGATTTTTGGGCGCTATTGAGCTCTGTATAGTTCAATAAATGCACGCCTTGCTCGGCTAAGGCCTCGCGTAGCGTCGTTTCAAAGTAGCGATGCTGCAGCGTCACCACTGGCCGCAGCTTTTGGCTGATATCGCGCAGTTGCGCTGTCGGCGTGCGACCATCAGGGGTCCGCACAGAGACCTGGGCTTCAATTTGCTGTTTGATGCCCGCCACTCGCACCATGAAGTATTCGTCCAAATTGTTGCTGAAAATGGCTAAAAACTTCAGCCGCTCCAACAGCGGGGTGCGTTCGTCCATGGCCTCATGGAGAACGCGTTCGTTAAACATCAGCCAGCTCAGCTCACGGCTGATGTAGTAATCAGGGTTGTTGAGGTCTAGGGCGTTGGGTTGGGCCAAATTGAGATCGTTGGAAGAAGGCGCGACGGTCATAGGGGAATACGGTAGGTCTAAAACACTTCATCTTCAATGCCTTTCCACCATTCACCGAGATTCATTAGATCGGCATGGATGTCGGCAAGCTGTTGAGCATAGTCGTCTGGGGCCATCTGATCGCGGCGCTCTTTGAGCTTCTTTAGCCGTAGCTGCACTAGCAGCCAAGGTTTACCTATCCCATCAGTGGATTCAATATATTTAGCCAGGTCTTGACTGTCCATACGTTAGGCATCGTGGAGATTTGAGATAAGTCTTTAGCTTACTCAATATTTCAGAGATGGGACTGAACAATATCTATCTGTTGTGATAAATATCACCTGGTGATCTGTAAAAGTACGCCTCCTCAACACGTACGCTGCCAAAGATGCCTTCAAGCCTGGGCTAAAGGACAAAACAATCGCCTTATAAACCGCGATAACCACAGCAAAAACAAAAATCCGCAGTGCTCCACTCCAGTGTCGCGCTGCGGATTTATGATTGGGTTAAGGTAACGAATACTACCTTAAAAAAAGGTGGTACTGAGTCGCCTATCGCTGAACTACTGCTTCAGGCTGTCGCGCCATCCACGCAGTTCTTCGGCGGCAACATCGCGTCCACCCAGGCCAAAGGCAATTGCGATCGCAACCGCAATTGCACCCAACAGGAGGCCAAAGGCCAGGTTAACAATGCTAGGTGCAATGCCGATCTGCTGGAGTGCTAGCGCACCAACAAAGGCAATAATGGCAATCCGAGCAACCTGGGCTACGGTATTGGCCGCAGAACCACTCATCGAGCTGCGGACCAGACGGAACACGAGGTTAGCGGCGTACAGGCCAATGGCAAAAATCACAACACCCACCAACACCTGAGCTGAAATTGCCAAAACCGCTTGGACAATCTCTGTCAGGGCTGGGAAGTTGAGAATCTCAGTTGCAGTCACTGCGCCGAACAGGACAATGCCCACCAGCGTGATCAGACCCACGATTTCAGAGGGCGTCTTAGCTGGCGCAGCAGGTTGTACCGTCGCATCCGGAAGCCCCTCGGAAGACATCATGGACGGTGGCGGCGGCGGAACGGCACCAGGCGCCGTGGATGACGTCGTTGGACCGGACAGTTCCGGCAGCCCCAGCGCTTCAAAGATACTGTCGAAACCAAAGCTGCTCAGCAGATTGCTAACCAGATCAGAGACAAACCGACCAATGAAGTAGAAGACAACCAGTACCACGCCTGCCGCAAAGACCTGAGGCAAAATAAACATGATGCGGTTGAGCATGTCTACCGCAGGCTCGGAGATCGCCTCGATATTGAGTTCCTCCAGGGCCGAAATTGCCACCGGGATTAAAATCAGAACGTAGACAACGGTTCCTGCTAAGCCAGACAGAGAGGTACCACCAGGGGTTGCCGTGCTAGCTAGGCCAAAGCGGCTACCAAAGCGATCCACGCCGGAAGCGGCCAATAGATTAGTGACAATATCGCGAACGATACGAGCCACTACCCAGCCAATGGCAAAGATGATGCCAGCGGTCAGAATCTGAGGAATTGCGGACAAGAACTCGTTGATGAGGTTCTCAACCGGTGTCAATAACCCTTCTAACCCCAGCGTATTGAGGACCAGCGGCAAAAACAGTAGAAAGACAAACCAATACAGTACAGTTGCCAGGGTATCGCTGAGGCTAAAGCCACTGCCCACGGCGTCCACACCCGTCTGCTGAGATAGCCGGTCATCAATACTGACCTGTGCCAACGCCCGTGTAACTAGCGTTTTAA
>JBCBOC010000427.1:0-4392 GCA_039821475.1 Cyanobacteria bacterium J06632_22
ACTCACTCGGTATCCAGCGCATCGATGGGGAAATGATCCACATGGGCCTCAACGGTTGCCCCCGCCGCCCGCATCGCCGCTGGCACAATTTTTTGGCTAACGCAGTGGTCGATGAAAAACGTAATCGGTGCTTTCTTCTTGCTCACGCTGCCCGAGATAGCACCAGCTCAAACCGGATCGCATCGTGGACCTGGGCAACGGCACAGCCCAGGTCATCGGCAATGGTTTCAGGAAATTCTCCGGCCTCGTAGCGTTCTGCGATCGCAATCGTCGGAATCCCTGTGCCCACCACCACCGGACGCCCGAAAGAGACTCTGGGATCGATGGACACGTTTCTAGGCTCCGTCTGGGGCGAGTCTGGCAGGGCATGGGCCGTTGGAAACAGACGGGCAGCAATACCTTCCTCGTTCCACTCCACCCGAGTGAGTAAGTTTTTAAGCACCGTTTTGATGGCCAGCTGCCCATTCTCAGAGACGCTAACCAGTCGGCCAATGGACTCGACAAACAGGTTCACCCCATCTGTCTGAAATTCGACGCGGGCCAACGGGTGGGGCATCTGCAACTGTTTGTCGAGATAGTCTAGGGCGTTACGCACCTTATCAAGACGAACGCCGTGTATTTTCCGAATTGACCTCAGCACATGGGCTTCCACCAGATTCGTGAAGGAAATCTGGGGCAGATTCTCATCAGGTCGCTGGATAAGCGGTTCGAAATACTGTTTGCCTTCTTTCGTTGGGTAGTAACGGCCATGGAGCCAAGAGCGAAGCGTCCCAACCGGGATATGCAAATACCGAGCCGCATCCGTCACCGGATAGGTCGGGGTGCTATAAACATCGTTATCCCATTTCGCCATTGCTGCCATGAACGCAAAACTTACCTCAGAAGATACCGGGAAAGTGACCGGATATGATCATCTTGCCAAGAACGCCTATATTGCAGACACCTCGAACCATTAGCTCCAGTTTAAGGGCTAACCTCGCGACCTCACTATGTCCCAGATTCAGCGATTTTCCTCTAGAACCCACCGTCTTGATCAGACTATTCTCACTAAATATCTGAAACAGGCGCGGCGCTACCATCGCATTGCGGGCTACTTCACCTCTTCCCTTTTCGAAATCGCTGGCGAACACCTGGACGATATTGAGGAAGTACGCATTGTTTGTAACTCTGATGTGCGCGCTGAAGACATCAAGATTGCCAAAATTCAAGAATCCAAACTGCTGGGTCGACTCAACCGTGTTCCGGTAGAAGCCGATGCCCTACTCAATCGCCCCCGCTACAAGTGGCTCTACCAGTTTTTAGAACGCCATCCCCAAGCGATTTGCGTGGCTCCTGACGATTTCTGTGGCTTCGTTCATGGTAAGGCCGGTGTCATCGAGCTGCACGACGGTCGCCGCATTGGGTTTATGGGCTCCATGAACGAAACCCGTCCGGGGTGGCAGGCCAATTACGAAATTGTGTGGTCCGATGAAAGCCCGGAAGGGGTGGACTGGATACAGGCAGAATTCGAAGCCCTTTGGGCACAGGCCGTGCCCCTGCCCAGGGCCGTGGTACAGGAGGTGGGTCGTCGCGCCCGCCGCGTTGAAATTGAGCTCGGTGAACAGCCCGACCCTGACAGCCTCGCCCCTGCTGCCCTGGTCGAATCGCCCATGTACCGTGAGGGGCTCTCTCTATCGCCCTGGCAGCGAGCCTTTGTCGCCGAATGCATGAAGCATCTGCGCTGGCATGGGGCGGTTAGGTTGCTGATCGCCGATGAAGTGGGCCTGGGCAAAACCCTGGCCATGGCTACAGCAGCTCTCACCTTAACCCTAGTCCATGAACAAGAAATTGCTTAGCGGGGCGCACGCGCACGCCGTCGGCCCATTGTAATTTTTGCACCAGCACCGCTGACCGGGCAGTGGCAAACCGAGCTGCTCGATAAGTTGGGACTCCCCTGTGCCCGCTGGTCATCCCAGAAAAAAGTCTGGCTAGATCCAGATGAGCGGGCCATTTCACCCGCTGGTGCTGAAAACGTGACGCGCTGCCCCCTGCGCATCGGCATTATTTCCACAGGGCTAATCACTCAACCCACGGCTGAACGAGACCTGTTGAGCCAGGTCAACTTTGAAATCCTGATTCAAGACGAGTCCCACAAATCCCGCAGCAAGCAAGGTTCTGGAGCCGATGCTGGACGACCCAATGAACTGCTCAAGTTTATGATTGCCGCTGCCGGACGCTCCCGACATGTCCTACTGGGAACAGCCACCCCCATGCAAACCCAGGTTGGAGACCTATGGGATCAGCTAAAAATCTTGCACCAGGGCGAAGGCCGCTTTGTCCTCGGTAATGAGCTGAGCCCCTGGCATTACCCAGAACAGGTCATCCCCGTCATCACGGGTGAAACTCAAGTCACAGAACTTGAAGAGGCCTGGCGCTATTTGCGATCGCCTCTGCCGCCCTTAGACTCCTCTGAAGAAAGCGACTTTCGCCGGGTGATTCACGAAATCCGTGGCGAACTGGGCATGAAACCCGAAGCGTTTGATACTGCTGCGCCCCTGGTGAACTTACCCCATGCCGTCCGCGACGACCTGGAAGATTTGCTGGAAACCAAAATCGCCAACATGTCCTTTTTTCAGCGTCACAATCCCATCGTGCGTCATGTTGTACTGCGAAAGCGCAAAGTTCTCGAAGATGCAGGTTTGCTCCAACCTGTCGGGGTAGACCTGCATCCCAATCAAGAGAAATGTCGCGATCCAAACACCTTTGCCATCTTGTTTCAACGCCGTGCTCTCAGAACGGATGAAACTTTTTTGAATGCCTACGAAGCTTCCCAGACCTTTGGCCGAGCCTACGGCAGGCGGGCAGGTGCTGGGTTCATGAAAAACCTGGTAGAACAGCGTCTCTGTTCGAGCTGTGTGGCAGGGCTCAAGACGGCTCGCCAGCTTTTAGAGAAGCAAACCGCTGACGACGAAAGTGCAGAATACCTGCTGCAGAATATTGAGCTTGCGATCGCAGAAGAAGAAGCCCTCCATGACCTGATCCGTGCCCTGGAGGAGGTCCAAAGCCAAGGCGAAGACCCAAAACTCAGGGCGCTCAAGCATTATCTAGTTAAGGAAAACTGGGTTGAGCATGGCTGCATTATTTTCAGTCAGTATTTCGATACCGCCGCCTGGGTAGCAGAAAACTTAGCTGCCCTCTACCCTGAGCAACTCGTCGGACTCTACGCCGGAGCAGACAAAAGCGCCCTCTTTCGCGGACCAGAGGACCGCACCCGACAAAAGCGAGACACTCTCAAGAAAATGGTCGAAGACCAATCTATTCGCATCATGGTTGCGACTGATGCCGCCTGTGAGGGGCTTAACCTCCAGCGACTAGGCACCCTAATCAATGTCGATTTGCCTTGGAATCCCACTCGTTTAGAACAGCGTATTGGCCGCATTAAGCGCTTTGGTCAAACCCGACCTGTTGTGGACATGCTCAATCTTGTCTATCAAGATACGGTGGATGAGACTATTTATGAACGTCTCTCGGACCGGATGAGAGATCGATTTGATCTCTTTGGCTCTCTTCCAGACACCATCGAAGACACCTGGATTGAAAATATCGAGACGCTAGACGAAAAACTGGATGAGTATATCGAGGCGCAGAAGCGGGTCAACGGCTTTGACATCCGCTACAACACTAATCTAGATGCCGATGAGGATGAATGGAGAAACTGCGCCGAGGTACTGTCTAGGCGGAGCATTGACACCCTTATGCGACAGGGATGGTAATCACCAGAATGAGCCTAAGGGAAGGGAAAATAGTACTGATATATTTTTATCTATTCTCGATAAGCAAAAGTAGCTCAGATTAGGCGGTCTATCTAACGGGAATAGATACAGCTTCATTTGAAGATAGCCGTCCTTCACTGGCTGCCACCAACCATCTCCCCATGAACCTCCTGCAAAAGCACAGAAATCTCCTGCACCAAATCATAAATCTCTTCCAAGCCATCAGGCATCTGCTCAGCCCCCAACAATTCCTCCAAATATTGCTCCACCTTCGCAAGCTGGAAAACCACCATCGCAACCTTACAGGCTGGCGTACAAGGCTCATCTAAAAGACACTCCACCTGAAGGGAAGCATCATCCCCTGCAACTCCAGGATGAAGCAAACGGACATCAGACTTAGGCATGGCAAATCACGAGATAACGGTTACAACTCACAGGCAGGGACGCACGACTCACCACACGCCCCCACCCCCACAGCCATCAAGCCACCGCAGGCACAGCCCCAATCCGAGCAATCAGCTCATCACACTGCTCACTGCTCAGCTCTCTCGGCGTTACTACCCCAAAAGCTGCCTGCAACATCTCCCGCACCTGGCCTGTCGTCATTCCCGCTGCTTCCCTCGCCACACGCACGCGATCG
>JBCBOC010000193.1:0-6723 GCA_039821475.1 Cyanobacteria bacterium J06632_22
AACTGCTCGTCGCGCACGAAGTGGTGGCGATTGTAGTCGGCGCGAAACTCTTCTAAGATGGCCGCCAGTTCGTCTTCGTTGACTGAGATATCCATCTCAGCCATCTCATCGAAGTCGGTGGTGTAGAAGCGGGGCGTCAGAATGGTGCTCTTGGCAGGCACCTTCACCCCAGGGCGCATTTCTGTAAAGTCAGCGGCTTGAGGCCGCTTTAGGGAATCTACCATGAGTCCTCAATCGAGCAGTGTATGAAGGTTGCTTATATACCTTTAGGTAGACCCTAGTGTATCAAGGGATCTGGCGTGAGATCCCGAGTGTTAAGGGATTGATTTACATTTTGAAATAAAGCGGTGAGCAATAACTGCGATGGCCAACCGTTGTTAGAACAGACGTCTCGCCTGCCCGTCAGACCTCTTGCCAAGCCTACTAGAGCGGATTCTTCCCCTACTCACCGACCGCGTCAGTCGTGTCTGCCTCAGCATCAGCCACCTCTGCCTCTTGCTGTTCTTGCTGTACCTCTTCTACAGCGTCTTCAACCGAGTCTGCGGGGGTCTCTTCGTCCTCGCCTAGTTTTTCCTGCGCTTTATAGGTTTCTAGCTCGGCCAGGGTTAGCGCCTGGATGGCCTCGTGGGAGGCGACTCCCTCATAGGCATAGCGGTTATAGCCACCCCGCTCGACCAGCACTTGTAGGTAATCGACCCGTTCCTGGGGGGCAGGATGGGTAGAGAGCCAAGCCGGGCCACGCTGTAGGTCGCCGTAGCGATCGTTCAGGGCCAGCATCAGGCCATGCATGCCGTCGGCAGCGTAGCCGCTGGCAGCCAAAATCTGGGTGCCAACAATATCGGCCTGGCGCTCCATCTGGCGGGAGTAGCTACTGACCAGGGCGTTGGTGACCAGGCTGGGCAGGGGCAGGTATTGGGTAATGCTGGCGGTCAGGTTCCCTTGGGTAACGCGCTGGAAACCATGGGAGAGCACTGCGTGGGAGATTTCATGGGCCAGCAATCCGGCAATTTCAGCTTCGGACTGGGTGGCCAGGATGGCCCCAGCATTGACAAAGATTTTGCCGCCGGGCAGGGCAAAGGCATTAATTTCTTCGTCGACGATGACGTGGAACTCGTAGTCAAATTCATCCCGTCCGGCTACAGCGGCGAGTTCTTGCCCCATGTCGTTGATGTAGTTGAACACAGCGTCATCTTCGATCATGGGCAACTGCTCGCGCACCTGAACGGCAATCTGCTCACCCAGAGCCTTTTCGCCCTGGAGTAGGGCCATGGTGGAGCTGAGGGCGGTAAAGGGCCCGAAGAGCCCCCCCGTGAGCGCATAGCCAGCAATGCCGGTGATGACGTTTGCGATCGCATTGTTGCGAATCTGCTGATTGGTCTTGGTCTTAAACCGCTCTAGGTTCTCATCAGCCAGGCCGTCATAGGCTTCAGCCTCTGGGTGCTCGCTGTTCAGCAGCGCAAACTGGCGAGAGGAAATAGACGCCTCGATCCACTGTTCTTCCTGCATCATGAGCGCCACCTGGGCACGCAATAAATCGGGATGGGACGGGTACTGGGTCAGCGCATTTTCGAGCACCACCTCGGCCGCTTCGGCGCGGTCGTAGCTGATCAGCAGTTCGGCGTAGCGGGCGTGGGCTGGAATAAACGACGGATACTCTTCGGTCAGCAGCTTCAGGGGAACCAACGCCTGGGATTCGCGCCCTGCCTCAATACCCCGGGCCGATTCCCGCCAGTAAACCGCGGCCCCAGCCGAGAGCTGGGCTTCGTCAGTGAAGGGCTCCGGCGGAATGGCCGCGGACAGATCCTCGTCATCTCGCCAGCCGTAGGTCTTGGCCTCACGATAGAGGGCCTCGGCCTGGGCAATTTGTCCCGCCTGATACAGTCGGTCCGCCTCGATCAGCAGCTCGCGCTGAAACCATTCCTCTGGGTCATACTCCTCTGAGACAAAGGCTTCTGACTCGTCTCCCGCCACATCACCCTCCCCTGGGTTCCCAGCGTCGGCGTCGGCCTCTGTACCGTCCATGTCGGTTTCCGCAACGTCAGATGAATCAGCGTCAGGTACCTCGTCGGCATCGGGCAGCTGCTCGGCGGCATCCTCAGGCCATTCAGCCTGGGCGACCAGCGGTTGAGAACGAGTGATGGTAGCGCCCACACTGGCCCAGCTATAGGTGTTGACCAGAACCAAAGCGCAGCTCATCAGCGCGACCAAACAGAAACGAAGCAGTTTATTCACGGTATAGATAGGGGTTTAATTTAGCGATGGATGAGGGTAACGGTATGCATTGGCGCTGCATACCCTTCAGGCGGTTATCCAGGCAAAGAATCTATGTCGAGCATAGAAATGTAGTGCAAGGGATCAGCAGAGAATTGACGAACGTCTTATACTAAGTTTTGTTACTCACTCTTCTATCTATCCCAGCTGCTATGAGTTCTGAAACCCTTGATGCGATCAAGCCTTGGCTCAATTTTATACATCCCGCGATGATGTGGGGGCTGCTCGCGCTGACAGTCTATGCATTGTACCTAGGCATGCAGAGCCGACGCATCCGCTATGTGACGGGCGATGAGAAGAAGGAACTGGTCAAGGCCAAGCCCGGCATCAAGCACCACCAGATCGGATCAGCCATTTTGGCTTTTATGGTGCTGGGGACCATTGGCGGCATGGCGGTAACGTACATCAATAATGGCAAGCTGTTTTTTGGCCCCCACCTGCTGGCCGGTCTAGGCATGACCGGATTGATTGCCGTCTCTGCCTCGCTGGTTCCCTTTATGCAGAAGGGCAATGACACGGCTCGGCTGACGCACATTTCCCTGAACGTGGTTTTGGTGGGCCTGTTTGGGTGGCAGGCAGTCACGGGGATGCAAATCGTTCAGCGCATTCTGGAAAATTTCTAGGGTTGCCGTTGCTGACTCAGTGGGCTGATCCGATTTGAGCGGCCCCGATGATAGGCATGACATTCAATGCAAAGCGCCCGGGGGTTGCCGCCGGGCGCTTTGCGTTTGAGGATCGCAGTCTGGCCGGCAAGACTAATAGTCCCAGTCTAATAGTCTAGATACAGCGTCTTGTAGCTTTTCTCTGAGTCTACCGATTCCGTCGTCTGCTCGATTCGCACATTTTGGGCCTTCTGCTCCATGGTTTCCACCATTTGCTCCAGGGCTGCTAGGCGGGTATTAATTTGCTGACGCCGCTGCTCAATGCTGGCCAGCTCCTGAGACAATCGCGTCTTCTCGACGGTCAGCTTGTACATATCCAAATACTGTCCAGCTTCAGTTTGCTGTCGGGGCATCGTGCTGATTTTGGGACGAATCGGGCTGCGCTGACGCTGGGGACGCATGGACCAAACCTCTAGGGAAACGACAAAAACGTCTAACCCCATATTTCCCTGGCAGTGGGCTTCGTTAACGAGATCTATTTAAGATCCAGCAGGCCCTGTTCCTTAAGCTTGGGGTTAAAGCGCAGGTCGAGCGTTGCCCCACGAGCCTTGAGGGTTTCGAGGATGTCGGCCTGGACGCGGCGGGCTAGGTTTTTGAGGAGTTTGATTTTATCGAGGTCGGTAGCAGCTGCGATCGCACTTCGCTCTTCCGCCGTCATCTGTACCTTGGCATCTATGGGCTTCTCCCAAGCCGCCTGGTCAGCGGCATTGCCAGCAGGCATCGCACCATGTTCTGCAATCCATGCCGACCGCATTTCCTCTAGAACCGTGCGGCTAGGGCGCTGCACCGTTTGGACCTTCACCCAGTGGCACTGGGCCGGCTGCCGCACCAGATGTAACTTCAGCCCGGCGGCCACATCGCGGGAATAGCCCACATACTGCAACACCTGCTCGGCATCGTAGATAGCGTAGAGCCCGACCTTGCCTGCCAGCTCATCAGCGATATCGCCTGCGTCGGTCAGGTAAGGGCGCATCTCCAGGTCAGTCAGGCGAGTCAGGGTCGAAACAGACATGGGTAGGGAAGGTAAGTGGAACGGCTTTGATTATTGCGCCGATAGCCTGTTCTGAACCAAATCCGTTATAAAAATCTGCCTGATACCGCATTCAAGTTAGCGCTTCGGGTAGGGATGCTGGCACAGTTAGGGACGAGACGGGAAGCAGCCGACTGTTCGCTATCCCCGTCTGCCCATTATTTCCTGGAGTTGGGCAGTGCGTTCGGCAGCCAGGCGAGCTAGACAGTCGGCCTCAGCCTCGGGCTCGGTCTGCAACGCCCCTTCCAGCTGACAGTGCTGGGTGCGATAGGTCTCCCAATGGACTTGGGCCATCTCCAACCGCGGACCTTCGCCATTGCTCGGATCGGCTAAGGCCAGATAGGCCGTTTGCAAACGGGTCTCTGTCGCAGCCCGATCCACAGGTGCCGTGCCCCAGCCCCGGAGCGCGGCAATCCGTTCGTTGGTTACGCGAGCCAAACAGCGGTTGAGCACCATGGGGTATAGCGACCCACCCTCAACTTCCTCGGCAACCAGGGCACAGTGGGCCTCTTTGAACTCCACCCAGGCGTCCCCTGCCAGAGCCATCTGGATTTCCTGCTCAACCGGTAGCCTCAGAAACATCTCGGCTTGGACAATGTAATGCATCTCCGTTGTGAGGCTAAGCCAGTTGGCCGCGCAGCGGTTGAGCGAGAGTTGTCCTTCGTCTTTGCAGTAGGGTTCGACAATGCCGGGAATGGGGTGGGCTGTATTGCCTGCGGCAAGCCGTTCGGTTGCACTGGCATTGCTGCTGGGGAGCAAGCCGATACCGGCCAAGAGTCCGGATACCGCGATAGCCCC
This sequence comes from Cyanobacteria bacterium J06632_22, assembly GCA_039821475.1. Taxonomy (GTDB): domain Bacteria; phylum Cyanobacteriota; class Cyanobacteriia; order Phormidesmidales; family Phormidesmidaceae; genus CAWUKV01. Next base: position 4,762 of record JBCBOC010000193.1, read on the forward strand.
TCTCAACGCCCAAGTCATGGTTTTGCTCACAGCGCCCTCCGCTTTTGCCCTAGAGATGGATTCAGTCGATCAGGGCCCGATTCCCCATGGGAGAGGGCCGCAATATTAACGAATAGCCCCGTCTCGGCCAAACCCAGTTACACAGTGGCACCAGGTACAGGTAAACCGCATAGGGAATAAACCCAGGTCCCGCCATCAACACCGCCGCCGGGACTAGCCCGGCAATGTTCCAGGGCACTAGGGGCGCGATCACCACAGCCGTATTTTCCAGATCAATCGCCAGATTTGTGGCAACCCGCCCCGAAGATTGCCGTTGATAGGCTGGGCGCACCAACTGGTGGGTCAGCACAATAGCGATGGTTTGCGTACAGCCAAAGGCCGCTGAGACAAAACTCGTGAAGGCGGTCCCTGCAAATAGCGGGCGAGTGCCCCGCAGATGCCGCAGCCAACGGTCCACCCCTTGCAGGCTGCCGGTACCCGACAATAACCCCGACAACGCCGTGGAGAAAAACACCGCCGAGCAAACCTTACCCATGGGCCACAGGCCGCCCCCCAATAGCATCGCCTCTAGACCGTGACCGGGCTCTAGACGAAACCCCCACAGGGTAAACTGCAGCATCTGCCCCAGCGAATTTTGCTGCAACCCCACGGCCAAGCCCATAGCCAGCAGCCAGCTCAGCAGCAGCGTCAGCTTCACATTGACCCGAGCGACGGCCAGCACTAGCACCACCAGCGCCGGTAACAGCACCGCACCACTCAGGTCAAAGGTCTCTAAAATCTGCTGGGTAATGTCTGTATCGGTCACAGTCAGGGGATAAAACCCAGAGAGCACGCCGTAAATTATCACCGTCAACAGCAGTGGTAACCAGGCCGTTAGCAGCATGTGCTTGAGGTTGTTGTAAATGCGCGTGCGAGTAATGGTGGCCACCAAATGGGCGCTGGACGACAGGGGAGAACAGCGGTCACCCACGTAGGCCCCGGCAATAATGGCCCCCGCGACCAGGGAAGGGTGGGTCATGCCACTGCTGCGGGCCATGATCATCAGGGCCAAGCCAATGGTCCCCGCTGCGCCAAAGGAGGTGCCGATGAGGGTGGACACCAGTGCCGTCAGCACAAAGGCAGACAGAACGAAATACCGGGGTGAAATGTAGGTCATGCCGTAGTAGACCAGGGCAGGCACCGTCCCCGCAGCCAGCCAGGCACTGATAACTGCGCCAATCAACAACAAAATGCTAAACACGGGCCAGGACTGTTTTGCCCCTTGCCAGCAGTACCCCAGTAGCTGGGGCAGGGCATACCCTCGCCGCAGATGAATCAGCGCGAAAATTGCGATCGCACCCCCCAGCGGCCACCACAGTCCAATGCCCCGCAGCACGCTGGCCAGCAGCACCACAAACGCAGCCATCAAACCTAATGCAATGTCCACTCACACCTCCCCTAAATTGCCTCCCACGCTAGCACCCGGCTTCTGTGTGAACCATGGCAATTTTCGATAGCGGTCATGGGTAGAGAAAATCCAACCCCTTGCCGCCGTTTTTCAAACCCTGGGCTGCCGAAAAGCAGCCAGCACCGCTGCCAAGATCGAGATGCTGCATGCCGTTGGCGGAGATTTGCGATCGCACCTCCCTGATACCCACACAAGCCCACACTGTTTTAGACAGCATCCCCCCCAGCAGGCTCGTCAGAGCAAGGTTCCTCGGCATCCAGCAGTCATGTTTTGGCGCAGCTCAATCTCCCGAACTGGCGACAGCTATTAATCCCAGGGTTAGAGCACATCGACACCGCAGGTCTAGATGCTGAAACGCTCTGGCAACATGCGCAAACGCTGCTGCCAAAGAAGCCCTCAAAAGATCAGTCTCCCAAGGCGCAGCCCCTCAAGGCACAGCCCGAACAACAGACTCAACCGTCCCTGGCGCAATCCTGTCGATAACAGCACCGCTATCCAGAGGGTTCAAGCCAAAC
>JBCBOC010000189.1:0-6792 GCA_039821475.1 Cyanobacteria bacterium J06632_22
ACTCTCTATTTTCTTTTAACCGGCGTCATATCTTAACCGGCGTCATAGACTCTGCCATAGGGCACTTTTGCCAGAAGAGCACCCTTACCAAACCCGCCTTAACAGATAAGATGCAGCCCACAGGCAACAGCCCGAAGGGGATGGCAACTTTTTGAGATAGCAACAGCGAGCTGCAATGACGCAACACACGCCTCCACCACAGCTCGCTGAGCAAATTCCACTGCTAACCGCACTAGCCTGCTGGCTTCAGCTCGTCCTCAAAGAACCAAGTGGCATAGCTATCGTCAAATTCCACAACGACCCCTACACCGCTGCCATCAACCATTTTAAATTGCTTGATTTCACCCACCTTTCCTAAGCGACCGGCAACTTGACTAGAAACTCGGTCTCTCAAACGGCACACCTTCACTTTCTGGCCCACGTCTAATGGCATACGCTCCAGTACTCCCAACGCGAATATTAAGAATTAAAACCAATCCTCAGTTTATCAGCGTCCCGGTTCAGTGCCTATAGCAATTGAAGCAAAGCCCATCTGCCGATCGCGGGGAGACACGGTTAGGCGGTGCCCCCAGGTCGCTAGCGAGCCCAACCCGGCACAACAGCCCCCCCTTCGATTCAAAAAATCTGCGTCTAAAATCACTGCCAGAAACGCGGCATGCGGTAGGGTATTTATCGGCTTCTCTGCCTCCCCCTGTCACCGCTCTACCGTGCTCGCGACATAATCTATCGCTTGCTAAAATCCTATGCTTGCCAAACGTATTTTGCCCTGTCTGGACGTCAAAGCTGGTCGCGTCGTTAAGGGAGTCAACTTCGTTGATCTAAAGGATGCTGGCGATCCCGTGGAACTGGCCCAGGCTTACAACGAAGCCGGAGCCGACGAGTTAGTGTTTCTAGACATTACTGCAACCCACGAGGACAGAGACGTCATCTTTGACGTGGTCTATCGGACCGCAGACCAAGTCTTCATTCCTCTCACCGTGGGGGGAGGCGTCAATACCGTAGACACAATCAAGAAGCTCCTGCGCGCCGGCGCCGATAAGGTCAGTATCAACTCAGCTGCCGTTCGCAACCCTGATTTTATTGGCGAGGCCAGCGCTCAGTTTGGAGCCCAGTGCATCGTCGTTGCCATAGACGCCCGCCGCCGAGAGGGCGGTCAGTCTGGGTGGGATGTGTATGTGAGGGGCGGACGAGAAAATACCGGCATTGATGCCGTCAGCTGGGCCCAAGAAATGGTCCGTCGAGGGGCAGGAGAACTGCTGATCACGAGCATGGATGCAGATGGCACCCAAGCGGGCTACGACCTCGAACTGACCCGCCAGATCGCGGCCAGCGTTCAGGTCCCAGTTATTGCTTCGGGCGGTGCCGGCAACTGTGAGCACATTTACGAAGCCCTCACCGATGGCCAAGCTGAGGCCGCCCTCCTGGCATCACTACTCCACTACGGTCAGCTCAGCGTCAACGAAATCAAAACCTACTTAAACCAACGCCAGCTCTCGGTCCGACCGCTTCACTCGGGGCGCTAATCGTTCTCCCAGTAATTCTGAATGAATTGCTGTAAAACCAACGACATTTTTGAGATAGCGCTGTTACAATACGTAATAAGAATCTAATAAAACTTAGATCGAATCAAGCTGAGGTGTTTCTTTGCTTCTATTCTCTAAGCTCAGAAACTGCCTGTTCAACAAGGGCTAGGCTTTTAACCCATTAAATCGTCCGTATGACGCTACTGATTATTCTGATTGTTACAGGGCTGGTCGCTTGGGCGCTCCGATTAATGGAGCGGGCACTAGTCAATCAAGAATTTTCTTTAATGTTAGCGGGTTTTCTGGTTGCCTCATCGGCAGCGGCCATGATGGGAGTTTATTTTTTAATGGGTGACTACCTGCTGTATATCCATCAACTCGATGGGTTAGAGTCGACCTACGGTGGCAGCCTAGAGCTCTATGCAACAGAACTCAATGGCGATTTGCCATCTCCTCATCTCATCGCACCCGCCCAACTCCCCTAGTTATGATGCTGAGCCATCACAACCAAGACGGGGGTTATGCCGGCAACCACAGGTGACGGACCTGTCCTTGTAAGGTCTTGCCCAGCCAAGCCGTATTGCTAGAACGTGACATCAGCTGCGCTGGGGTTACTGACCAAGCCGCAGTAGGATCGAACAGGACCAGCTCGGTAGGCTGCTGGGGCTGAATACTCGGGGGCACCTGTCCCAGACACTGGGCAGGTTGGGTACTGAGATAGCGCCAAAGCTGCCAAGGCTGCCAACGCCCCGATTCGACAAAGGCATGCCACAACAGCGGCAGAGCCAGCTGCAAGCCCAGGGCCCCGGGGGGCGCTAACCCAAACGGGACCGTCTTTTCTTCGTAGGTGTAGGCCGTGTGGTCAATGGCAATAGCATCGAGGACTCCGGTCTCCAGCCCTGCGATCAGCGCCTGCTGATCGGCTGGTGTACCCAGCGGTGGATCAAGCCGTAAATTGGGCTCGTAGGTGGCTAAATCCTGGGTGCTTCGCAACAGGTGCTGCCAAACAACGCTGGCCGTCACCGGCAGTCCCTGTTGCTTCGCAGCCCGAATCAACTCAACACTGCGGGCTGTTGAAACCCGCATAACATGCACAGGCGTCAGCGTTTCAGCCACCTGCTCCAACAAAATGGCCAACGGCCCTGTCTCACTGGTCGCAGGTAACCCAGACAGTCCTAACCGGACTGCATCAACCCCCTCACGCGCCAGGCCCGATTGGGTGCGATCGCACGGCCAGAGAGCCAGCGGTAAGCCTAACGGCTGCGCGTACTCCAACAACCGACGCAGCAACACCGGTGAAGGCTGAGGCTGACCGTCACTGAAGCCAACAATATCGCTCTGAGCCAGGGTTGCCAGCTGATTGAGCTGCGCTCCAGCCGCTGCCACGGTATAGGCGCCCCACGGTAACAGCTGGGGCTGGCCCGATAACCGCTGCCGTAACAGATCACCCACCTGGGCTGGCGTATCCATCACAGGCACAGTCGTGGGCAACACCCCAACTCGGCTAAATCCACCGGCTTGAGCACTGGCCAATAAGGTCTGTACCGTTTCCCGGGACTCATGCCCCGGCTCACCGCTTTGGCTATACAGATCGACTAAGCCAGGCGCCAAGACACAGTTACTGCCATCGATCACGGTGTCAGGCGACATCGGTAATCGCGCAATGTCTGCTGCGCTCAGCGTATCAATCGACTGAATCTGTCCCGCAGCCAGCAGAACATTAGACACCTGCTCGGTCTGGCCCAACGGGTCAACCAGCCGAACAGATTGAATCAGGGTCGAAGACATGGCTCGTGTTCGAAGGCAACTGCACCGTTCCTGCCGCCAAATCAGCCGCTATTCCGGCACCAAGGGACAGGTTTCGATTGGGAGGGAGTAGAGCTAGCAGACTATAACGCTCCAGCTGCCGTCATATCAAAAATACTGCCCGAGAGGTGGGTAGTAATGTTAGCGGCACTCAACATCGGCTGACTGCCCGAACCGTCAGGATAATCAATCACACTGACCGCGCCATTCCCCTGCTTGAACTGCCAGAAGGCGGACGGTCCCAACCCAGTCACGTGGGCCAAAATCGACTTGTTCACCGCATCGTGGGCCACCACTAAAATTGTTGGCGGCGTATCCGCACCGCTGTACTGGGCCACTAAGGCATCCCAAGCCGCCGTCGCACGATCCCACACCTGCTGTAGATTCTCCCCCTCTGGCATTTGCACAGTTTCCGGCTGAGTTTGCCACTGGGCTAACAGACCAGGGTAGCCCGCCTCAATTTCATGCTCTAGCTTGCCTTCCCAAAGACCGTGACCAATCTCCCTCAGCTCATCTGAAACCGCCAAAGAGATATCGGGGTGGTACTTGAGAATGCCTGCTGCCGTTTCCTTAGGGCGCAACATTGAACTACTGAGCGCCGCGTCAATGGGAATCTCTTTGAGGAACTCTGCCGCCTGAGCGGCCTGGGCATGGCCATTTTCATTGAGGGGAATATCAATTTGACCTTGGAAGCGCTTATCGCGATTCCAGTTGGTCTCCCCGTGGCGAACCAGTAACAGTCGAGGGCCCTTAAACCCAGCCCGCAGCTTCGGCAAGGGCAACCCCAAATGACTGGTGAGATTCATGGATTCAAGCTGCGCAGGCTGCCCCCACCCGCCCTCAAAATTCAACACATTCACACAACAGTTCATTTGATAGAGACGGTTCAAGCCCTCCGGCCCCATGCCCACGGCAGAACCAATCAGCGCCCGATTAATGGCACTATGGGCCACCAATAGCACTGTTTTACCGGCGTGCTCAGCCAACAGCTGCTGCCAAAAGGCCTTGGCTTGCTCCCAAACCGCTCGGACCGGGTAAAACAGCTCAGGCTGACCATCGGCACCCGGCACAGACATCGCCAAATTTTCAGGCTGATGACGCCAGGCATGATGCTCCTGGGGGAATTTTTTCTCCACATCGGCAAAGGACATGGCTTCCCACAACGGCAAGCTGATCTCCTTCAGACCATCGTGGGACTGGAGCGTTTCAGCTCCTGTTTCTGCGGCAATGAGTTCAGCTGTGCGGCGAGCCCGCTTAAGCGGACTACAAAAGATCGCATCCAGCGAAACCTTCTTTAATAATTGACCCACTTGACGGGCCTGAGCCTCACCGTTGTCGGTCAGGACAGACTCATCGTGATGGCCCTGGATAATGCGTTTGACGTTAAACGTACTTTCGCCATGGCGAACAACAATAATGCGAGTCTTCAAACGCCTGTCCTCGTGGTGTAGTTTTTCCATGCTCTGCGCACGACGACCGCCCGTGCCGCCCGATATCGTGCGTGCTGATTCTATCGTGAGACCTTCCCCCATCCAAGTTCAGCCATTTAGCGCAGAAGACACGAATATTACAGCAATCATTCAGTAGTTCTGCTGACTGAATACCGTGTTGTGTAAAGCTGTTGTAAGTTACCAACATCGAGCTTCTAAAAAACTTAAAGCTAAGGTCAATCATCGCCCTCTAATATTGTTTTTAGGGCCCACAAGAAAGGCTCAAACCCAATGCTGATAAGCATCTTTTTCTAGAACCTAATTTTTTTGATTAGCTCAAAATTCAAGTTAGACAATTCCACTCTCACTGATAAACCGTCCGTCATAAATAATTGAGTTGTCGCGAGTTCCAATGTTGAAGGCTACACAGCCTGCGAATGTCTATGCAACTGTCTTCCCAGCTATCCAACACGCTTCGTCGTCAGTCATCGGCTCAGTCGGCCACCCATGAGCCCCGGCCGTCTACACCGCTACAGCAACCAGACAGCAACGTTATGTCACTGGTTTATCCAGATGGTCGGGTTATGACGATTCAGCTCCAGGACTAACCCGCTGCGTCGTCCGGTCGGCCTGTCGAGAGATGATTTGTTAAGGCGTCCACGTTGTCTGCCAGCCGTTGTTTGCCAGCCGTTGTCTGCCAGCCGTTGTTTGCCAGCCATGTATAGATGACCTTGCCTGCGGATGCATCCCGCTACATAGCGTCCCACCGCATAGCGTTCCAACATATAGCGTCTCATCGCATAACGCCCCAACGCATGGGGGACACCGTGAGTCATCGGCACTGAATAGGACAGCTTGAGATCTTCCCTTCGTGTCCTTTAGGTCTAGCCTGATTGTTGTGCAGCTGATTTCCTTTCCTTGCCAATGTTTTCATCCCTGCTGCGCACTTTTCTTAAGCCGCCTTGTCCACTGTGTGATCGCACCGGTCAACCGCTTCTATGTCGTGACTGTGAGCACCAATTAGACAGCTGCAGGATTGACTCATCCCGTGCCAAACCGGAAACCTCTCCTATTTTTGCGTGGGGCAACTATGGCGGTGCCCTAAAGCGTGCCATTCACCTGATGAAGTATGAAAATGTGCCGGACATTGGTGCCCTGTTGGGACAGCGTCTAGGGCAGTGCTGGCTAGAGCAGTCTAAGGTTCGCAACCAACGTTCATCCCAGCGACCGTTAGTGCTCGTGCCCGTACCATTGCACCGCGATCGCCTCCGGCAGCGAGGCTTTAACCAAGCCGAGATTATTTCGGCTCGATTTAGTCAAGCGACAGGAATACCACACTTGCCCCAGGGGCTGTTGCGGGTCAAAGCCACGGCTGCGCAACATCAGCTCAGCCCTAAGGACCGAAAGCACAATCTCAAGGGGGCATTTCGTCTGGGGCCGGATTGGACCATAGACCGAATGAGTTCTCGGGTGCTGCTGATTGATGACATTTACACCACCGGCACCACAGCCCGCGCAGCAGCGACGGAACTCCGTCGGTCGGGCATCAGCGTTGTTGGCATTGCAGCTGTCGCCAGGGCTCAGTTTGACCGCAGCCACCAGCCTATAGCCGCCGCTTAGTGTGGCATCAACGCTACGCAGGCAGGTCAAGTATAGAGAGGTTCAGAAAAAACTAGGCCCTAGAGCTCAGGCGCTGTCGCAGGCTGCGTTTCCTGGGAATCGCTCACAGGGGCATCCAATTCTCGAAAGGTTACCCCTGCATCTAGGCCTGTAATCTGCTCAAACTGGTTGGGCGTCAACCGATACGATAGGCCCTCAGTTTGCCAGTCACGGAGCCGCTTTTTGACCTTTTGTAGGTAGGCGAGACCGCGAGTCATGGGAAAGTCAGACCAGCTTTCCACCAACACTTCAGTTAATGCCAACTCTAAGCAGGCCGGTTTAAAGGCCTCAAACAGCGCATCAAGATGGAGGGTGAACGACTCGGCTTCGTCACCGGCTAAGCAATAGCTTTCAACAATATATTTGACGCGCTG
>JBCBOC010000741.1:0-2389 GCA_039821475.1 Cyanobacteria bacterium J06632_22
CGTTGGACTCGGTGCCGCCCTGCAGGCTGAGCTTGAGGCCGCCAGTACCCCCGTTGAACGTGCTGCGATCGCAGCCGATAACGGCCTTTGGCACGATGCTGCCAGCTTCCTCACCGAAGACATGGCCACAGAAATGGCCAACCCCCTCTCAGTCCAGGCTTGGCAGGACCTACTAGAGGCTGTGGATCTTGCAGACCTGGCAGATGAGCCGTTCCTGTAATACCAGCTGTTTACTGCCCATGCCGCTGCTGCTGCCACTGCCAGGCGTGGGCAATAATCTCTTTAACGTTAGGATATTGGGGCACCCAGCCCAGGATTTTGTTGGCTGTTTCACTACTGCCCACGAGACTCGGCGGATCCCCAGGGCGACGCTCTTTTTCTAGGGCCGGAATCGGGTGTCCCGTGACCTGGCGGGCGGTTTCAATCACTTCTTTAACGGTGAAGCCGTTGCCATTGCCTAGGTTGATAAAGACGGTCTCCCCGCCCTCACGCAAATAGTTGACGCCGCGAACATGGGCATCGGCCAGGTCAGCCACATGAATGTAGTCGCGAATGCAGGTGCCATCGCGGGTGGGATAGTCGGTCCCAAAGATGTAAATTTGTTCTCGCTTGCCCAGGGCCGTTTGCAGCACCAAGGGAATGAGGTGCGTCTCGGGGTTGTGGTCTTCGCCCAGGCGACCCTCTGGGTCTGCCCCGGCGGCATTGAAATAGCGGAAGCACACGGCCTGTAGGCCGTAAGCCGACTGAAAATCCTGGAGCATTTGCTCTACCATCAGTTTGCTACTGGCGTAGGGGCTGATGGGATTTTTGGGATGATCTTCTGGGATGGGCACCGTCTTAGGGGGACCGTAGATGGCGCAGGTCGATGAAAAAACCAGTCGCTTCACGCCCGCCGCCACCATGGCCTGGAGCAGAACCAGCGTGCCATAGACGTTATTGAAGTAGTACTTGTCGGGCTCACTGACCGACTCGCCCACGGCAATGTAGGCGGCAAAGTGCATGACCGCGGCAATGTTATACCGCTGAAAAAGACTATCCAATAACGCCCGATCTGTGGTGCTGCCCACCACCAGTTCGGCCTTGAGGTGCTGTTCCACCAGCTCGCGGTGGCCGTATTCGAGGCTATCTAAAATAACAACCTGGTATCCCGCCTGTTCTAGCGCGAGCACGGCATGGGAGCCAATATAGCCCGCTCCGCCCGTCACCAGGACAGTGGCAGGGCCGAGGGAGCCTGTCATACTGGTTGAATTTGCCATAGAGTTTGTCATAGGATTTGCCATAAAAATTCAATCCGAGATTACGTCGGAATAGTGTTAAATCATTCATACACTGACGCCTTTATCCTATAGCAGCGCCTACGCCTGTTAAACCGCAGGGATAGTCTGAAATCACACCTATCGCAGAGTTTTACAGGCCGTTTCGGTCAGCTGTGCGATCGCACCTCGATCTAACGCTGCCCCGTCAACCGCCGATACCCCACCTCGTCCTAGCCAAAGCAAATACTCGATATTGCCCGCTGGTCCCACTAGCGGCGAATAGGTCAGTCCCCGATACTGCCAACCCAGCGTAGCCGCGCTACCCCACACCTGCCAAATGGCGTCGGCCTGGTCCTTAGGGTCACGCACGACACCCTTTTTCCCAATCTTTTCCTTGCCCACTTCAAACTGGGGCTTCACCAACAGCACCGCTTCGCAGTCAGGGGCCAGCAACCCCCCAAAGGCCGCTAACACCTTACTGAGGGAGATAAACGACACGTCCATTACCCCTAAATCCGGCAACGACTGCTCCGCTTCGTACAGATCTTCGGGTTTTAAATGGCGTAAGTTAGTGCGCTCTCGCAGGACCACACGCGGGTCCTGACGCAGCTTCCAGGCTACCTGGCCGTAGCCGACGTCAATGCCGTAGACCCGCTGAGCCCCCTTTTGCAACAAACAGTCGGTAAAGCCCCCGGTGGAAATGCCCCCATCCAGGCAAATGCGTCCATCGACCGCAATCTCAAATTCGTCGAGCGCTTTGGCCAATTTCTCGCCGCCCCGCGACAAATAGGGGGCTTTTTGTTTGACTTGGACCGTGGCACCGGGTTTGATAACGGTTCCGGGTTTATCGATGACCTGACGATCCACCTGCACTTCCCCCGCCCGAATGACGCGCTGGGCCTGTTGTCGGGTATCGCAGAGGCCTTGCTCAACAAGATAAACATCTAGCCGCTGTTTGGTCGGTCGCGGTTTAGGCGGCTGGGGTGGTGCCGACGGCGGGATTGGCTGATGGTTAGGCGGCTGCGAAGAATCCAAGACAATGCCAGCAGTTAAGGTCAATTTTGAGCGAACGCTCATCTATAGCAACCGCCACAAACGTTTGTGCGCGGTTGCGGGCCACTTGGCGACCATAC